>JABSPN010000087.1 GCA_013214425.1 Flavobacteriaceae bacterium
GATAAATTTGTAGAACAAGTTAGAGCCTCGCAATATGTTTGATATAGACCTTTGGAGAGAAATATTTCAAAGCATCAGTAAAAACAAGCTTAGAAGTCTTTTGTCAGGTTTCACGGTTAGTTTTGCTATACTTTTGTTCACATTGTTATTTGGAATAGCGAATGGTTTAGAAAATACCTTTAGGAGTTTTTTTGTAGATGATGCCCAAAACTCGATTTTTATAAGATCAGGTAAAACAACCAAGGCCTATAAAGGATTACAGGCTGGAAGACAAATTCAATTTACGAATGACGAATTTGATTATATCAAAGATGAATTCGATAATAAAGTTCAATATATTACTTCCAGAATCTATAAGAATGTAGAAGCATCTTTCCAAGGAGAAAAAAATAGTTATAGCTTGAGAGCAGTTCATCCAGATCACCAATATTTGGAGAAAACTAAAATTAGAGAAGGGAGGTATGTTTCTCAAAAAGATATGGATGACAAGTCTAAAGTAATTGTCATAGGACGTTTAGTTGAGGAAGATTTATTTTTAAAGACGACAGCACTTGGGAAATATATCAACTTAAGCGGAATTCCGTATAAAGTTGTTGGAGTTTATACTGATGATGGAGGAGATGATGAGGAAAGACTAATTTACATGCCTCTTACTACAGCTCAAAGAATTTATGGAAATAACGATTATGTAGATCAAATTAATTTGACATATAATCCTAGTATGAGTACATCTCAAGCCTTAAGTTTCGGGAATGAAATCGAAAAAAAGTTACAACAAAGATTCTCTGTGTCCCCCAAAGATCAGAGAGCGATTAGGATAAATAACTTGGCTGAAGCTACCCGAGGAACAAATGCGGTTATGGCAGGTTTAGGTGTGATTATTATTGTAATTGGTATGGGAACACTTATTGCTGGAATTGTTGGAATTGCCAATATTATGATCTTTATTGTTAAAGAAAGAACAAAAGAATTAGGCATTAGAAAAGCTTTAGGCGCAACTCCAAAATCAATAGTTTCGATTATTCTTTTTGAATCCATTTTAATAACAACACTAGCAGGCTATTTTGGATTATTAATTGGAATGGGAGTGTTAGAGTTGGTAGGAGATACTTTAGAAGAATACTTCATTTCAGACCCAGGTGTAAGTACAGGCTTACTTATTGGAGCAACAATAACCTTAATCATTTCAGGAGCAATTGCAGGGTACTTACCAGCAAAAAAAGCTTCAAGGATTAAACCAATAGTAGCATTAAGAGACGAATAATTATGAAGTTTTTATTTGAAAGAGATACCTGGCAAGAAATTTACGATAGTTTAAGAAAAAATAAACTGCGTACCATCGTAACCATGATAGGTGTTTGGTGGGGTATATTACTGCTTGTAGGGCTTTTAGGAGCAGCAAGAGGTATAGAGAATTCATTTAATAGGTCTTTCGGAGACTTTGCTACTAATAGTGTTTTTATCTGGGGGCAATTTACCAGTATGCCATTTAAGGGATTCCAAGAAGGGAAACAAGTTAGATTAACACTCTCAAACGTAGAAGCTATTAAATCTGAAGTTGAAGGTGTGCGATTTGTGGTGCCTAGAAATAGAAATCAGGCTACTGTTTTGAGGAACTTTCAGTCTGGTAATTATGGAGTTTCAGGTGATTTTCCGTTACTAGATAAAGTTCAGAAGAAAAAAATGGTCGTTGGAAGATTCATCAATCAAAATGATATAGATCAAAAGCGTAAAGTAGTAGTCATATCTGAAGATATTTATAAACAACTTTTTGAAAAAGATGAATTAGCCTTAGGTGAATATATTTTAATTAATAGTATCAATTTTAAAGTCATCGGGATATTTAGAAATGATCAAAATGGTGGAGGACCTACAGATGATATGCATATTCCGTTCTCTACTTTTCAGCAAATATATAATCAGGGAGATCGTATTGGGTGGATGATGATCACAGGTGAGAAGGGTTATGACATCAAACAAATTGAGTTAGATGCTCAATTGTTACTAAAAAATCTGAATAAGGTTCATCCTGAAGACAAAAGAGCTTTTGGAAGCTTTAATCTAGGGAGTTTGTTTAAAAAAGTAGAAGGTTTTTTAACTGGGATGCAATTTCTAACATGGTTTGTTGGGATAGCAACCTTAATAGCAGGTGTTTTTGCAATTGGGAATATCTTATTGATAACAGTTAAAGAACGAACAAAAGAAATAGGGATCAGAAGAGCTTTAGGCGCAACCCCTTTTGAAATAAAAAGACAAATTGTAGTTGAAGCAATTTTTTTAACACTAATCGCCGGTTTGTTTGGTATCATATCTGGAGGGTTCATCCTAATGATATTAGACGCAACAGTTGGAGGAGGAGAAAATCCAACGCTACTAAATCCTTCAGTTTCAATTCCAATAGTATGGGTGGCTCTATTTATATTAATAATGCTGGGGACATTAATAGGATTAATTCCAGCTTACAAAGCAACAAGTGTAAAACCAATTGACGCATTAAGAGAAGAATAACAAATTAAAAATCATGAGTAAAACTTTAAAAATCATTTTCGGTTTAATAACATTACTATCACTTATTGTAGTGCTAGGCTATTTTTCAAAAAAGAATAGTAAAGGAGTTATAGATTATAAGACAGAAAATCCATTTAAAACCTCTATTGCAACTAAGACTGTTGCTACTGGAAGTGTAAATCCTGAAGAAGAAATTCAGTTAAAACCACAAATATCGGGAATTGTTGATGAGATTTTTGTAGAAGAGGGTGATGTGGTGAAAAAAGGAGATTTAATTGCTAAGATTAGAGTTGTACCTAATGCTCAAAATTTAGCAGCTGCTCAAAGTAGAGTTAAGTCATCCAGATTATCATATAATAATGCTAAAACGCTTTATGATAGGAATAAATCACTTTTTGAAAAGGGGGTTATTTCAAAGCAAGATTTTGAAAATAGCGAACTTTCTTTTAATCAAGCAAAAGAAACGTTGAGTCAATCTCAAAGTGATTATCAAATAATAAAAAATGGAGCAGTAGCAGGATCTGGTGCGGCTGCAAATACCAACATAGTGGCTCAGATACCAGGAACCATATTAGAAATTCCGATAAGAGAGGGGAATCAGGTTATTGAAAGTAACAGTTTTAATGATGGAACGACAATTGCTACTGTTGCAGATATGTCCAAAATGATCTTTGAAGGTCAAGTTGATGAAGCTGAAGTGGGTAAGTTAAAGGAAGGAACGGAATTAATAGTGAAATTAGGAGCTCTAGAAGAGCAAGAATTCCCAGCAAAGCTAATTTTTGTGGCGCCTAAAGGGCAAGAGGTTAATGGGGCTGTACAATTTACTATCAAAGCAGATGTCACGGTTAAAAAAGATACGTATGTTAGAGCTGGTTATAGTGCAAATGCAGAAATTGAACTTGAAAGTAAAGACAGTGTTCTGGCGATCAAAGAGTCTTTATTACAATTTGACAGAAGAACTGAAAAACCATATGTTGAAATATTAGATGAAAACGATAAGTTTAAAAAGAGAAACGTTGAGTTAGGTATTTCTGATGGAATTAATGTTGAGATATTAGATGGAGTAAATAAAGAGGATAAGATCAAAGTTTGGAATAAAGCATCTGATGAGAATAATGATGAGGAAGACTCTAAATAGTAACTAGAAAACAATAAACTAAAATGAAAAATATACTTGCAATTATTCTATTGCTGACATCAGTAAATACTTTTGCTCAAAATAAAAAGTGGACACTACAACAATGTGTGAATCACGCCTTAGAAAGTAATATTATCATCAAACAAACAGAAAACACTTTGTTGTCGAATGATCAGGATATCAAGGCAGCAAAAGGAAGCTTTTTGCCAACGGTTAGTGGTAATACGGGATATACATTGTCTATAGGTAACAGAGAGCTATTCCCAGGGCAGTTTGTTGATAGAACTGATAACAGTGCATTTGTGAGCGTAGGTGCCAGTCAAACCATTTTCAATGGCTTTAGAAACTTAAATACCAAGAAGCAGGCAATTTTAACAAAAGAAACCAATGAATTGGATTTGGCAAGAATTAAGGATGATGTATCATTAAATGTTGTGAATGCTTACTTGAATGTATTGTTTAATAAAGAAAATTTAGAAACAGCAGAAGCGCAATATGAGTTTTCAGCTACCCAATTAAAGCAGGTAGGGGAATTGGTTGATGCTGGAGTACAACCAAAGGCTAGTTTATACGATGCCGAAGCAACTTTGGCGTCTGATAAACAAAGTGTAACGACAGCGCAGAACAACTATGATTTGGCCTTATTGTCATTAGCGCAACTATTGTTAGTTCCAGTCGATGGTTTTGAAGTAGAAACAATTGATGTGACAGTGCCAGGGAGTTTATTTTACGATGATGTAAATCCGATTTTAAGCTTTGCCTATGAAAATAGAAATGAATTAAAAGTTGCTGAAAAAAACATTGAATTAGCCGAACTTAATACCGAAATTGCAAAGAGTGGATTTTTCCCAACTGTTACTGGAGGGTATACATTCGGGTCAAATGTTTTCTATTCTAATGTAACACAGGATGAGGCAAATTTTATAGATCAGTTAAATAATCAAAAATCTCATCGATTCAATGTAAATATCAATATTCCAATTTTCTCTGGATTTGCTAACAGAACATCAGTAGATAGATCTAAAATTCAGGAAGACACTGCTAAATTGAGTTTGGAGCAAGAAAAGCAAAATCTAGAGGCTAATATTCAAAGAGCTTTCGCAGATGCTAAAGCAGCATTCAATAGTTATGAAGCATCTCAGGAGTCTTTAAAGGCTCAGGAATTAGCTTTTACGAACTCTCAGGAGCGATATAGTATTGGAGCATTAAATACTTTCGATTTAGAACAAGCTAGAGTGCGATTGGTGAATGCTCAAAATGTATTGACTAATGCCAAATATGATTTTGTGTTTAAAACCAAAGTATTAGATTTTTACGCTGGAAAGTCTTTAATAGAATAATATAAAGAATAGAATTATATTTGCAGTCTTAGTGTAGATTTGCACAATATAATGACCGAAGTAAACGACATATTTATACTACAAATAGAAACAGCAACAACCAATTGTTCTGTGGCTATTTCAAAAAATGGAAAAACCATTGCTATCAGAGAAATTAGTAATGGTTTTTCTCATGCAGAGAACCTCCACACATTCATAAAAGAACTTGTCGAGTCTCAGAAAATGACCTGGAATGATTTTCAGGCTATAGCCGTAAGTAAGGGGCCAGGTTCATATACCGGTTTAAGAATAGGAGTTTCTACCGCAAAAGGCTTGTGTTATGCACTTGATTTACCCTTAATTTCAATCGAAACATTAAAATCCTTAGCTTGTCAGGTTGCTGCCAATAGCGGTGTCATTATTCCAATGATTGATGCCAGGAGAATGGAAGCGTATACAGCTGTCTTTGATGTTGGTTATAATGAGCTTAGAGAGACTGAGGCTGAAATTGTGGAATCGACATCATATGATACTTATTTATCTGAAGGAAATGTGTTTTTTATAGGGAATGCCGTAGAAAAAACGCAATCAGTTATTTCTCATGAGAATGCAAACTTTATAGAAGGTAAATTACCATCTGCTTCAGAGATGAGTTTTTTAGCTTATGAGAAGTATAAAAAAAGCGACATCGAAGATGTCGCCTATTTTGAGCCTTATTATTTAAAGGATTTTGTAGTAACTCCCTCAAAAAAATAAGGTTATCCTTTCTTTTGAATTTCTACTGAATGTGGGTAAGGAATTTCAATACCAGCAGTATCCAGAGCATTTTTTATATTTTCTAATGAATTGAAATAAACATCCCAATAATCGGCTACAGTAGCATAAGGCCTAACAACTAAGTTGACAGAGCTGTCGGCTAATTCTCCTACAGCAACTGTTGGAGCTGGATTTTTTAGGATTTTAGGGTCATTCAGTAAGGTTTCCATGATCAAGTCTTTGGCCTGTTTGATATTTTCACCATAACCAATCCCTATAGTAAGATCAATTCGTAACATGTCTTCCGTAGAATAATTAATAATATTACCGTTAGACAGAGTCCCGTTAGGAATGATGGCTAATTTATTTTCAGGAGTTAAAAGATGCGTGGTAAAAATCTGAATTTCTTTAACAACACCTAACTCGCCTTGCCCTTCGATTAAATCACCAATTTTGAACGGTTTAAAAATCATGAGCATAACACCACCAGCAAAGTTGCTAAGCGACCCTTGTAAGGCCATGCCAATTGCTAAACCAGCAGCAGCTAAAATAGCAGCAAAAGAGGTAGTTTCTACGCCTAATGTACCTAAAATAGAAAGTATAACTAAGACACGAAGTATTCCACCAAGTAAATTATTTAAAAAACCTTTAAGTGTTTCATCATAATTTCTTTTGTCCATTATTTTTGAGGCGACTTTCAGAATACGTCTAATTACCCATGAACCGATGATCCATATGAGAATTGCACCAATGACTTTTGGCCCATAATCGACAATAAGTTCTAATCCTTTTTCTAACCAAATATTAGCTTCAGAAGCTGTTTCTTGAATTTCTTCTACTTGTAACATATTATTTTTTATTAATTAAAGTTTGTGCTTTATAGATGTCTTCAGTAGGTAGTTTGCATACTGAATTTTGACAAATGAAGAAAAGAGTGCTTTCCTCTTCAAATCTGTTTTTTAAAAGGGGTAAATTACTCGATGTGATGCTTCCAGAAATAAGTTTATTTGGAATATATTTTTTGTTGAATTCAAAAGCTTTTTGCTTTGCGTTAGCTCCTGTTACGGCCACTTCGTAGTATGGATTGGTGAAATTCATCATTAAGTCCATCCAATTTGAAAAACCTGAAGGGTATTGCAAAAGCTCTGCTTTTACGTTATTAAGCATTTGTTCTGCCATTTTTAAATACGCTTTATTTTCAAAATGGTGCGATAATTTGAATAAATTCTTAGCCATTATAGAATTTGATGCGGCAATTACATTATCTCTGTACTCAATACTTCTAGAAACCAGTTTAGCATCCTCATTTGAAGTGAAGAAAAACATTTTAGACTGTTCATCAAAGAAATGATCGATAGCATAGTTGGTTAAATATCTAGCAGAGATTAACCATTTATCATCTAAGGTGTTTTCGTATAAAGTTAATAAAGCTTGTACAGTAGTTGAATAGTCTTCTAGATAGCCATTTATAGTACTTTTACCGTTTTTAAAACTATGAAAAAGACCTCCATCTTCTTTAGCTTGTTTTTTTATGATAAAATTCGCATTTTTGATAGCCATTTCAAGAAAATGTTGCTCTCCAAAAGCACTGTAGGCATCAGCATATCCTTTTAACATCAAAGCATTCCATGAGGTTAGAGATTTATCATCTAGATTAGGACGAGACCTTTTTTCTCTTTCCAGAAGTAGTTTCGTTTTCCATTCCCTAACTTTTTTGCTGAGTTCTGCTGAATTGATATTGTGTTTTTTTGAAATTTCTTCATCAGAATCTTTTCTGATTAATACATACTGTTCTTTCTCCCACTTTCCGAAGTTATTGATGTTGTAATAGTCGGCAAATATGGAGTAATCATTTCCTAAAAGCTTTTTTAGTTCTTTTTGGTTCCAAACATAGAAAGCACCTTCTTCGTGATGTCCTTCTGCATTATCGCTATCGGCATCTAGTGAAGAGTAGAAATATCCGTCTTGATGCGCCAATTCCCTCTCGACAAATTCCAGGGTTTCATAAACTACATCTTTGTACAGTGGATTCTGATTAATTTTATACGCATCGCTGTAGAGACTAACCAATTGTCCGTTATCATACAGCATTTTTTCAAAATGCGGAACATGCCATTTCAAATCAGTTGAATAGCGAGCAAAGCCACCTCCAATATGATCATAAACTCCTCCATAAGCCATTTTGGTTAAGGTGAGGTTAACGTAATCCAATAGTTGGGTATCATCATTTTGAAACGCATTACGAAGCAAATAATGATAATTATTAGGCATCATAAATTTTGGAGCTTTTTTATAACCTCCCATGGTGTGGTCGAAAGATACTTCCCATTCTTTTAAGGCGTTTTTGTGATCTTCCTGTACAAAGTTTGGCTCTTCAGTATTGACCTCAATTAAGTCTAAACCTTTGATTCCTTGCTCAAGTTTAGAGGCGTATTCATACAATCTTTGCGGTTCGTTTTTGTATAGTTCAGATACTTGCGTTAACGCTTGTTGCCAATTGTCTTTGGGAAAATAAGTGCCTCCCCAAACAGGTCTTCCGTCAGGCAAAGCAACCACATTCATAGGCCATCCTCCACTACCTGTCATGATCTGAACAGCATTCATGTATACCTGGTCAACATCAGGTCTTTCTTCACGATCTACCTTGATATTGATAAAGTTGTTGTTCATCAAATCAGCAACTATAGAATCCTGAAAGCTTTCTCTTTCCATTACATGGCACCAATGACAAGCGGCATACCCAACACTAATCAAGATTAATTTGTTTTCTTTCTTAGCCTTTTCTAGAGTCGAATCATTCCAGGGATTCCAATTAACTGGATTATGGGCATGTTGTAATAAGTAAGGGCTGGTTTCGTTAATTAAAGCATTGGTATATTGATGTTCTTCAGGCATGGTTTTATTGGTGGTTTGGCTATTACAAGAATAGATAATAGCTGTGATGAGTATCAGGTATATAAATCGCATAGTTTTGAAATAAAAAAGCGCCTATAAAGGCGCTTAAAATTACTATTTTTAGTTTACTTTACTTCAAAAGTAAGCTTTAAATTAACACGATATTCAGTTACTTCTCCGTCTTTTACAATTGCGCTTTGATCCTGAACATAAACAGAGCGAATATTTTTAACCGATTTAGACGCTTGTTTAACAGCTTTTGCAGTTGCATCTTCCCAGCTTTTTTCTGAATTCGATAATACCTCAATTACTTTTAATACTGCCATTTTAAATTTAATTTTTACTTCAGCACTAAAATACTATAATAAGATTAGAGATCATAGTAAAATAGTCTAATGGCTCACTTTTGCAACTCAATTAGCCGTTAATAGCTTCAACATGAATCTTTTCGTCTTGTAACATCTCTTTTAACATATTCTCGATCCCATTTTTAAGGGTGAAAGTGGAGGACGGACAACCATTACAGGCTCCCTGAAGAATTACTTTCACTTTTTTAGTTTCTTTGTCATAAGATTGGAACATGATGTTTCCTCCATCACTCTGTACAGCAGGTTTGATATATTCATCAAGTATGGCTACTATTTGTTTTGAGATATCATCTAAGTTTTCAAAACTAATGGCGTTAGCATCCCTGCTTTTTGCTTCTGAGGAAGTTTCTGGTGCATGTTCAGTATTGATGATTTCTTTGCCTTCTTCAATATGAGATTTGATAAACTCTCTTAGCTCTACAACGATATCGTTCCATTCTGCCATGTCGTATTTGGTTATGGAAACATAGTTTTCATCAAGAAATATCTCTTTAACAAAAGGGAAATGAAAGAGTTGTTGAGCTAACGGTGCGTGTTTAGCGTCGTCAATGTTTTTAAATTCTATAGATTGAATTGCAATTTTTTTATTCGCAACAAACTTCATCACAGAAGGATTAGGTGTGCTTTCAGCATAAATAGTGATTGGTACTTTGCTTTTGCTTTCTTCTTCAACCACAACACCACCATTGTTAAGGTATTCTTCAACTTGAGAAGCTACTTCATCCTGAACATCTTTCCATTCCACAATATCATAACGCTCAACAGCAATGAAATTTGAAGAAATATAGATCTTTTTTACAAATGGTAAATGGAATAATTGTTGTGCTAAAGGAGAGTTTTTAGCTTCGTCTATGTTGTTGAACTCTAAGCTGGAGTTTTTGATCAAAAAATGATTAGTTTCAAGCTTAATAATGCTTTTGC
>JABSPN010000088.1 GCA_013214425.1 Flavobacteriaceae bacterium
ATCGAAGGAATAAAAAATAAAGGAGAATAGGTACAGATAATTTCTGTAGGAAGTTCATTAAAATTTTGCCTTGTGGCAGAGGGTAAAGCAAATTTTTATCCAAGATTTGCGCCAACAATGGAATGGGATACTGCTGCGGGTCATGCCATATGCAGTGCGCTAGGAATTGCGGTTACTGTTCAAGATACAGGAGAACCATTGCGTTACAATAAAGCCGATTTATTAAATCCGTGGTTTTTGGTTAAACAAGAAAAAAACACAGCGTGTTAAGTAAAATATTCCATATCAGAAGTCTAGTAAAAGGACTATCCTGGCGATTTGTTGCCCTAGCCGATACAATTGTGGTTGTGTTGTTTGTTACTTGTGCTTTTGAGTCTTGTAGTTTAGAAAATGCAGTTAAGATTGGCGCATCAGAATTTATATTGAAATTTTTAATTTTCTATGTGCATGAGCGAATTTGGTTATCTGTTTTGGGAAAGCCGGCACATACCAATAGAGAGGTTCTTCATAAAACTATCTCGTGGCGAATAATCGCAACACTAACCACATTTATCATTTCAGGTATTGTACTTGATCGTTTTGGTGAAATAGCGCTATTTATAGCCCTGACCGAATTATTCACAAAATTCTGTCTTTACTATATACATGAAAAGTTTTGGTTAAAAATTCCCCTCTGGAAATTAAAGCAACGATTTTTTTCAAAAAAAAAAATATGAAAAAGTATCTAGTCGATTATACATATCAAATATCCAAAGCGCAACGCACCAAGCGAAACAAGCACAAATCTTTATTGATTTGGTTCACAGGATTGTCAGGCTCTGGCAAGTCAACTCTTGCAAATAGGGTTGAAAAGAAGTTATTTGATATGGGAATTAAAACCTATGTGTTGGATGGTGATACCCTTCGAAAGGGAATTAATAAAGATTTGTCATTTTCAGCAAATGACCGATCTGAAAATATAAGAAGAATAGCTGAAATATCAAATCTTTTTCTAGAGGCGGGAGTTGTAATTATAGCAGCGTTTATTTCTCCTTACAAAGCAGATCGATTGCGAGTTAGTCAGATTGTTCAGCAAGAAAATTATATTGAAATTTTTGTGAATACTAGTTTGGAAGAATGTGAGAAACGGGATGTAAAAGGACTTTATAAGAAAGCGAGATCAGGAGAAATTAGTCATATGACTGGAATTTCAGCACCTTATGAAATTCCTGAATCGCCTGATATTGAGGTTAAAACTGAAAGCGAGACTGAGGCACAAGCTGTAGCTCGAATTATCCAATATGTCACACCTAAATTAAAATTGTAAACATGAGTAAGTATTATTTAAATTATCTAGATGAATTGGAAAGTGAAGCCATTTATGTGTTGCGAGAAGTTTGGGCACAATTCCAAAATCCAGTCATTTTATTTTCAGGAGGAAAAGATTCTATAGTGGTTACCCACTTGGCTAAGAAAGCATTTTATCCTGCCAAGATTCCATTCGCATTATTACATATCGATACGGGACATAATTTTCCTGAAACAATTACTTTTCGGGACAAGATTATAAGTGATTTAGGCACTCAGCTTATTGTGGGTTCTGTTCAAGAGTCTATTGACTCCGGAAGAGTCAAAGAAGAAAAGGGTAAAAATGCGACTAGAAACGCATTGCAAATAACCACACTTTTAGATGCAATAAGTACGCATAATATTGATTGTGCAATTGGAGGCGGTCGTCGAGATGAGGAAAAAGCTAGAGCAAAAGAACGCTTTTTTTCGCATCGTGACGATTTTGGACAATGGGACCCTAAAAATCAAAGACCGGAATTATGGAGCTTATTCAATGGTAAGTACTTTCAAGGAGAACATTTTAGAGCTTTCCCAATAAGCAATTGGACAGAAATGGATGTTTGGAATTACATAAAACGAGAAGGCATACAGATTCCTTCGTTATATTTTTCCCATGAACGAGATGTTGTATGGCGGAAAAATTCATGGATTCCATATTCGAAGTTTTTGGTTTTACAGGCAGATGAACACATTGTGAAAAAACAAATTCGATTCAGAACTCTGGGTGATATAACAATTACTGGCGGGATGGAATCTGATGCTGATACACTCGAAAAAATAGTTGCCGAAGTGGCAATTATGCGCAATACAGAACGTGGAAACAGGAGTGACGACAAACGTTCCGAGACAGCAATGGAGGACAGAAAAAGACAAGGGTATTTTTAATATAAACTGAAAGAACATGATAGAGCATAATCAATTATTACGATTTACAACTGCTGGAAGCGTAGATGACGGGAAAAGTACACTCATCGGACGTTTATTGTTTGATTCTAAATCGATTTTTCAGGACCAACTGGAGGCCATTGAAACGGCAAGTAGAAAAAAAGGTCTTGATGGGGTAGATTTGGCCCTCTTTACAGATGGGTTAAGAGATGAAAGAGAACAAGGTATTACAATTGATGTAGCCTATCGTTATTTTACAACACCGAAGCGGAAATTTATCATAACAGACACTCCAGGTCATATACAATATACAAGAAATATGGTAACTGGGGCTTCTACTGCAAATGCCGCTGTAGTTTTGGTAGATGCTAGGAATGGAGTAATCGAACAAACCAAAAGGCATTCTTTCATAGCGTCATTATTACAAATTCCTCATATTATTGTCTGTGTCAATAAAATGGATCTTGTTGATTACGATGAAACTGCTTTTAACCGTATTATTTGTCAATTTGAAAAATTTTCTTCAAAATTATTGATTAAAGACATTCGGTTTATCCCAATTAGTGCTCTAAATGGTGACAATGTCGTGAATAGATCCACTCATATGAATTGGTATCAAGGAGCTCCATTACTCCACACACTTGAAACCCTGCACATTGCAAGTGATTTTAATAAGGTAGACGCACGATTTCCTGTTCAAACGGTGATTCGACCTCAATCTGCCCATCACAGAGATTACCGCGGTTACGCGGGTCGTGTTTCAAGTGGGATTTTTAGAGTGGGTGACGCGGTAACAGTAATGCCTTCTGGATTTACATCTAAAATTAAAACAATAGATGCATTCGACAAAGAGTTGAAAAAGGCTTACGCGCCAATGTCTGTCGCAATTACACTAGAAGATAATATCGATGTTGGTAGAGGCGATATGATTGTAAAATCAAATAACAAACCCCGTGCAACTCAGGACTTGGATGTTATGCTGTGTTGGCTTAACAATCACTCTGCGAAACCTGGAACAAAATATTCGATTAAGCATACTTCCAACATGCAAAAAGCTATGATTAAAGAGGTATTGTACAAGTTCAATATAAATACTCTTGAACGAATTACTAATACGAACGAGTTAAACATGAATGATATTGCCAAAGTCAAGATCAGAACGACAAGACCCTTAATGATCGATAGCTATCGTGAGAATAGAATTACCGGAAGTATTATTTTAATTGATGATGGTACCAATGAAACGGTTGCGGCAGGAATGATTGTATAATTATTTAAAGCCACTTAATTTAATCAAGTTTTTATGAATACAATAGAAAACAATTCAATGAAATCAGCAAGATGGCCAGACTTTGTTATCATCGGAGGTGGTAAGAGTGGAACTACTTCACTAGACTATTATCTGGGCCAACACCCCGATATATTTATGTGTCCTAGAAAAGAACCTAATTTTTTTGGTTATGAACTCAATTCTGAAGAGGATTTCATCGATGATCCAAGTGAGCTTAAATACTATCAAATGTCTGTTACTAATCAAAAGAATTATCTGGACTTGTTCAAAGATGCTAGAAATGATCAAAAAGTGGGAGAAGTTTCAGTTACTTATTTATATCATGAAAAGGCCTGTCAGCAAATACATCACCATATTCCAGAAGCTAAAATTATTGTAATTTTAAGACAACCAACAGAGCGATTGTATTCAAGATTCCTACATTTAGCAAGAATTGAACAGTTGCCAACGCCAAATTTCAGTGATTGTCTCGATCCAAAACATACGATTTGGTGGACCAGAAATGATCTGCTAAAAGAAGGTTTTTTCTACAAGCACTTGTCTAAGTTTTACAAAGTATTTGATCCTGAAAGTATCAAAGTATTTCTCTTTGAGGATTTAAAGAAAGATCCTGATAAGTTAATGCATGAATTATTTGATTTTATTGGAGTTGATAGTACTTTTCAAGTAGACATGAGTGTTAAACTAAACACCTCTGGATTTATAAAAAACAAGTATTACAATCAATTATTTGGTGAGTCAAAAGGATTGATTAAAACCGCCAGACTCCTGCTTCCTGATTCGGCTTATGCCAGATTAAAACAACATCCCATTGCGTTGAAGTTGAAAACTAGAATTAGAGAAAAAAATCTTCACAAGCCCAAACTTGATGAAAACTTAAAAAATGATGTCAATCAGATCTACAAAGAAGATATAAAAAAGTTAGCAGATTTGATCAAGAGAGATCTCACTCATTGGTTGTAAATGAGAAATGAAGTTACTATTGTACAGAATTCATCAAATCCTTTTTTTAACATCATACTGTATGCAACGCTCTACTACTGTATGAGCAGAGTCTACTTCTTCTTGTTTACTTTTTCGAGTCCTGAAGCATAAAAAAAGTGGAATCATAGGGATTCCATTTTCTGGATTTTTTTCCAATTACTAGAATACTTAGCTATCCAAATCATAGTTAAGTACATGAAAATCATTTGTTTATGTGTTTTTTGTTATCTGGCATACTATTAGGTGTTATTAATATAATGAATACAAAAGAGGGAGGCTTGATGTCTTTTTATCTCAATTTTAAAATCATTTACAATACCAAATTCAAAATGAAAAAAACAAAACAGATAACCTTAAAATTAGAATCTCACAAAAGAACTGAGATGTTGATCTGGAGTAAAATGATTTCAATATCACCTTGTTATTGTAATAATTATCATTTTTTTCACCAGTTTTTAATACGATACTTAAGGTGTATTTTTCAATTATCAAATTGTTTGTGCCGACATGCTTCACAATCCTTTAGAACGCCCGCTGTACTTTTAGTTCTGCTTGTTTTTGTGAATGCAGCGTTGTATGGTCAAGAGGAGAATCAGGAAAAAAATCCTAACAAACTCGTCATTCCTCCGTTAACAGTTTTAATAGACTCGGCCTTGGTCAACAACAAAATGCTTGAATACAGAAAACTCGAGATAGATGCCAAAACACTACATGCCAAATCAAAAGCAAGAAATTGGACGCGTTACATGGGGTTTCAAGGTGGGGCTCAATATGGTGTATTTGACAATTTTTCGACTAGTGATCAGGTGAACATTACCTCCAACGATTTAAATAGCTCATTACTTCAATGGAATTTTAATGTAGGCGTGTTTATTAAGATTCCAATTTTTGGAATCATCAATAACAAAACACATAATGATATTGCTGCTGTTGAGATAGAACAAGCAAAACATCTTCACCTGAGTTTGATTGATGAAATTACAGAAGATGTAATACGCTTATACGAAGACCTC
Organism: Flavobacteriaceae bacterium; assembly: GCA_013214425.1. Classification (GTDB taxonomy): domain Bacteria; phylum Bacteroidota; class Bacteroidia; order Flavobacteriales; family Flavobacteriaceae; genus DT-35. Next base: position 5,503 of record JABSPN010000088.1, read on the forward strand.
ATTTTAAGGCAAGAATTATTAGAGATCAATTCGAAGAACTATGCCAACGGACGTGTTAATTATGAGATGATTCAAAAAGAATTTGAAAACGGTCAAATTTCTGTTACAGAGTATGTGAGAATTTCTGATGTAATTACCAAATTAACTATAGAGTACGAAAAATCGAAAACCTATTTTTTTCAAGCCAAAAAACTGTTAGAAAATAAGGTGGGATTTAAAATTAAATGACCATGAATTTTGTAGATTTTTTTAGACTTGTCCTGAAACACAAACGCCTCCTGTTGATTGTTCCGTTTGTGATGGGGTTAGTGGTATTCCTACTTACAAAAAATGTCAAAAAAAACTACTATTCCGAAACTACCGTTTTCTCAGGATTAAGCTCTCAGAGCTCTATTGAGACAGACAAGTCTTTGAATCACTTTACTACCAATATCGAATTTGACAATCTGATCAATATCATGTCTTCTAGGGACATAAGAGAAGAGGTTGCTATTCGATTATTGAGTCACCATATTTTATTGAATAGCACGCATCCAGAAGTTATCTCGGAGGAATCATTAAAATTCATAAAGAAGGATTTGGATCCGAAAATATTTGATCAACGTGCAAATTTAAAGGTTTTGGGAATTAGTCAAGATAGTTTGTTTCAGCTAAACCTTGAGCAAACAACAATGAATCTTACCAATTTAAAAAATAGCGACAATTCTAATGTGGTATATGAATTATTAAACAGTGACCATCCTTACTATTCAATTAAAACTATAGCCACCATAAAACCCAAACGCGTATTTAGTAGTGATTTAGTAAAAATTGGATACCAATCTGACGACCCGGGTATTTGTAAACAAACCTTAGAGATTTATTACACCATCTGTAGCAGAAAGTACAAACTCTTTAAAGAAAATGGGTCTGATGCCGTGGTCAAATACTTTCAAAAACAGCTCAAACTGTCTAAAGAAAAATTAAAAGTCCTTGAAGCTGAATTGTTGGAAGTCAATAAAAAAAATAACATCATCAATTATTACGAGCAAAGTAAAGCGGTGGCATTCATGAGAGAAAATATGTACATGCGCTACCACAGTACGAGAGCTGAATTAGCAGGTTCTAAAGCTAAGGTAGATAAATTAGAAGAAAAACTTGCCGTTCAAGAACTCATTCAGTTGAAACGCGATAAAATTCTAAGTGCCAAAAAGAGTTTGAGCGATTTAGATTATCAGATCACGTTAACCCAATCAAGGTCTGACAATATTCAAGATGATAAAGCACTTCAAGCTTTAAAATTAAGGCGAGAAGAATTGGATACAAAAATGAAAGCAGAAGTAAATGAACTGTATAAATTTGAAAATACAACCGAAGGGATTCCGCTAAAAAAGGTGTTACCTGAGTGGATGGATGAAGTTGTTTCAACTAATGATCTTCAAGCAAAAATTGATATCTTAGACTCAAGAAATGCGGATTACGAAAAAGAATATGCGAATTACGCTCCAACGGGATCCATTATCAAACAAATTCAAAGGGAAATCGATGTTGAAGAGCAAGAGTATCTTCAAATTTTACATGGACTTAATATTGCAAAAATAAGATTTCAAGACACTCAATTGAGCCAAAACCTTCAAGTCTTAGATCCACCTTTTTTCCCGATTAAACCATTGCCATCAAAACGACTCATTGTTATTATTGGAGTCATGGTATTAACTTTTGTTTTGATTCTCTTCAGTATTCTACTCACGAACTTTTTTGATAAATCATTAAAAACGACAGAGCGGCTTTCTACCGCAATAAACTTACCCATTTTAGGTGTTTTTCCAAAAATTGTAGACATGGGTAATAGTATTGATTTAGAACGAATTCAATATCGAATTTTACAGTTATTTATGGTAGACTTGAATGAGAAGATGCTTCAAAAGAGTAATCAAGACAAACCCTTAACAATTGTAATGTTTAGTACACAGGCAAGAGAGGGAAAATCATACATTGCTGAAAATATAGCGCGGTATTTTGAAAATGCAGCAAGAAATACAGTGATTTTAACACCCAAAAGACGCAGTATTCCAAATACTAAGATTGAGAAATCAAATGCTCTACTTCGATTTCTTGGTTATAATAATAACGCCAGTGATTACAACAACAAATATCTGGGTTCTGCATTAAATTTTTTGAGTGAAGCGCAATATATTGAATATCCTGTAGACGATCACTTTTATCATGTAAAAACCCCCATGGATCTCATTCCAAAATCAATATCTAAAAATGGATTTAAACCCAAGTGTATCATTATAGAATTACCCAGTTTGTTAGAGCACAACTATCCAGTTAAACTCTGTAAAAATGCAACCCTGAAGTTATTGGTTTGTCGAGCCAATCGCTTATGGTCAAAGGCCGATTCAAATGTTCTTGATCGATTTAAAAATAATGTAGGCAATTCTATTGGTGCAGTACTCAATGGAACCTCTTTAGAGGAAATAGAAAATGTACTTGGGGAAATACCGATGCGAAGAAGCAAAATGCGACGTTTCCTGAAGCGATTGTTTCGACTGCAATTCAAAAAAAATAATACCGTTTAGCAACATGTATAAAGCCATCAAAAACATAACAAAAGAGATGAATTTTCTGTCACTTTCAGGATATGTGCTAGTTGCATGCTTTGGACTGGTAAACTTTGCGTTGTTAGCGCGTTATTTTGCTCCACAAGATTTTGCAAAATGGGTGATATTCATATCATCAGGTACTTTGGTTGAAATGATCATAAAAGGAATAATGAGTAATGCACTCATTCGTTTTCTATCCGGAAGTGATCATCAAGAGAAACCAGTACTTATCGGATCTGGTATTGTAATAGGACTACTTTCTTCATTAAGCATTACTTGTTTATTAGTTCTTTGTTACACATTATTTAAAGATAGCATTGACGCTGTTGGTTATGGCGCTTTTTTTGCCTATTATCCCTATTTAATATGGCTTAATTTTTCTTGGAATACAGCGATAATCATTTTTCGAGCCAAATTGCGATTCGATCATATTTTAACCATCAAGGTCCTAAATAGTGTGAGTTTTTTTGTAGTGTTGATCCTTCATTATTTTTATTTTAATTGGACACTTGAACAGCTCATATGGAGTTATCTTTTAATAAACCTTGGAGTTTCTTTATTCTGTATTGTTAAAGGTTGGTCAGGAATTCAATATATTTTCAAAGCGCAAAAGAAGTCAATAGCTACACTTTTTAATTTTGGAAAGCACAGTGTTTTTACCTCTTTAGGGGCAAATTTACTTCGAAATTCTGATACGATAATAATAAGTTTAAGTCCGCTTGGAACTACTGCAGTTGCCCTGTATAGTATTCCTCTTAAAATTGTACAGTTTATGCAGATTCCTTTAATCAGCTTTACGGTAACTGCATTTCCAAAGATGTCTAAGGCCAGCATTCAACAAAATACTAGTAAACTTCACACTATTTTTCATCAATATACAGGTGGATTGTCATTTTTATTTATTCTAATTGTTGGTTTACTCTTCACATTTACGGAACCATTGATTCAATTGATATCTGGTGATCAATACCTAAATCAGCAGCTCCTTGATGTTGATGTTGTTATACTGACAAAAATTTTAATTGCATACGGTTTACTGCTTCCTACAGAGAAAATGACAGGTATTGCTTTGGATAGTGTGAATAAGCCTCAAAAAAATGCATTAAAGGTAGGTATCATGCTTGTCTCAAATATCGTAGGAGACTTGATTGCAGTTTTTGTTTTCCAGTCATTAATATTAGTGGCTGTTGCAACCATTCTGTTCACGCTTATCGGTTTTATTTTGGGTGTACACTATTTAAAAAGTGACATTCAAATTTCTTGGTCTCACTTGGTAAGTGGAGGATTGAGCGTTTTCAAGAAAATCGGGATTATGATGACAACATTGAAGCCGGTTAAACCCAGTTATAAAGATGAAAAATGAGTAGTAGGAATAAACATACAAATCCATTTTTAAATGCAATAACTAACAGTGATAGGCAAACAATTTATGCGGTTGCCGTCTTATTAGTTGTTGTGTTAGTCCTTACTATTAAAGCAGAAGTCACAGGGTTGATTGTTTCGTCATCAATGATTCTGGCAATACCCCTTCTTTTATTTATTTTTTATCAACCTAAAAAGAGTTTGACTTTTTTGTTTGCTATGTGTTTTCTGATCATTGGTCTCACACGATATCTTCCAATTCCATTGGGCTTAACTGTAGATTTTTTACTCGTCTTACTCTATTTAAGTTTGTTCTTCAAATTTTTCAAACGTCCAAAAAAATGGAATAAAGCGGCTCACCCTTTAACATATTTAACGGGTATATGGTTTTTGTATATTGTTATTCAGTTGGTCAATCCAGAATCGACTAGCATTG
>JABSPN010000089.1 GCA_013214425.1 Flavobacteriaceae bacterium
ATACATATTCTTAATATACACATGATGATGAGTGTTTTCAACAAGTTTTATGAAGTTTGAACGGAAATTCAAATTTTTGTGATTTTTTGAAGCTCTAAAATTGACGATTTCAGTAAATTCAATTTTTTGAGAAAACTGCCTCCAAAGTTTTCAACAGTAATAGTTACCGTTTCAGCATTTGTTAATCCAGTACCAGAGTTAGGAGAAGTAATTGCCACTACTCCAACATCATCACCTAATAAATGTTGTACTTGTTTAGAGAAACAATCATTATTTGTATCTTGATCACCAACTAAAGCAGTACAAGCTAAAATTGTGTAGGTGTTACCCGCAGCTGATAAATCAGCGAAGTTAGCAGTAAACGTAAAATTTGCTGAAGCTCCCGGCGCTAGAGGTCCTGCAAAATTTTCTGTCCCAATTAAAGTCCCGCCAACACTAAAGTTAACAGGAATGTTACTTTGTGCTGATAAACCAAAGTTTTCAATTGTTACCTGAACAGTTTCAGAATTTGTTAACCCTGCAGCGGTATTCGGTTGTAAAATTGCCGTTACTCCAACATCGTTGTTAAAGTCGTTCCCTAACTTAAATGAATATATTCTAGATCTTCTTGGCTGTCCTGAATATTCAGAAGTTACCCAAAAAGTTAAGTCATCTTGCGGATCTCTAACTGCTTGTCCGTAATCACCGTAACGGTCATTACTGGTAACAGAAGTTGTTCCTGCGACAACTAATTGCTCAGCAACTGTCATTGTTCCTGGGGCATCAGCTGCCATTCTACCAGTATAATATAAGGAAGGGAAAGTTGTTGTACCAGATTTAGTATATCCTAAACCGATATTTCCTTGTTTATCCATACTCATACATCCCATCCATACGGCTTCATTTCCTGATGGATCTGTAAACGTACCTTCCTGGTGTTTTACCCAGGTAGTTCCTCCATTTGTACTTCTTAGCTCTACCCATCGTATTCCAGAAATCAATGATCCATCTGTAACTTCTACAGGCCAGTTTACTAAAATACTTTCATGAGTTCCGAACTTATACCAGTGGCACATATTCATAACTGCTCCCATAATTACATCAATACGCTGACCTGTGCCTGGTTGAGCAATATTAGCAAAACCACCAGTAAATACTGCATCAAATGCATCTACAGGGATTTGATTTTTAGCAGAAATTGTTGATCCAGGAATATTACTCCAATCCATGTCAATATTCCACAAACCAATATGATCTGTTGCAACACCAGCAAAAGCATCATCCTGATAGTAGATGATTTTGATATCTCCTGTAGCAGCCCCCATTCCTTCAGAGTGTACTGGTATCGGTGCTGCAAATCCACCAACTCCTAAGTTTGCAGGAGAGAAACCAGCTATTTCAGCTGTAGCATCACCTGCTAACATTTTCGCCCTATTAAAGGTATATACTTTTTGTGCTCCGGTAAAGTTTCCAGCAGCAGCATAGGAATCTCCCCATACACCATAGTGTGGATAATCATTTCCGGCAGTTAAATCATAATGGTATACATGGTATGATCCTGTTGGATCTGGAGTTGTAGAAATCCCTACAATAAAATCATTACCACTAGGTAATTGGAATTGTGAGATAAACCATCTATCTGCTTCTCTATCGTACATTACTACGGGATCTCCTGCATTAGCAGTGTGACCAGCAGCTTGTAAAGGATCTGTGAGGTTTTTTGGGAAACCTGTAGCCATCGTACCAGATTTATCATATACAGCCCATTGGCCATTTTCCATCGCAACGATATGGTTTGGTCCAACAGCCATAGATGGGTCTGGTGGTGAAATATTTAAGCTAATTCCGTCGAAATTTACGATCGGTGCTCTAGAATCATGTAAAGGAGCTGTGTGTCCTTGCGCCAATGGATCCTTATCTGTTGGACTTTGTCCAGCATTTTTCGCCCAGTTTAATCTTCTTAATTTTGCTGGGCTTAAATCTTTTGATGTGCTCACACCATCTTTAGGAACGATTTTTCCTTCAAATACTGATTGATCTAGCATTTGAGGAAAATCCCTAGCTGGTTTAGACACATAATACTTCTTAGGAAGTAAAACTTCTGTGGGGCCATCGCCTCCAACTTGTACATTTGTTTGGTCTTGTGCATTCAGAAAACCAAAACAACATGACAACAATACCATAAAAGGTACTAAATAATTGTTTTTCATGAGTAGTAAAATTTGGGTTCTACTTGAACGAATTTATCGAACAGAGAACTCCAACAAGAAAAAAAAGCTCACAAGAATCTCATGTTTATATTTTTTTCTTCTCATAAAAAACTCATCCAGAATGGCTGTTTTGTGGTATTTTTAAATTCAACACATTACAAAAAACAGCTATTTACTCTTTATTTACAAGACTTTATCGTTTTTACACGAACAAGTGTTAGTTAGCAAAAAACTGGTTGTTAGGGATTTAACCCCATTTCAATTCAGAATTAAAAAAATGCAAAAAAAAATGATTTTTGGTGGTCATTAGCCTCAAAAATTCCATTGTAACCAAAATAATATGAAATTATTTAATGGAAAAGATAGAATATTAGTCCTTCAGTTTCAAGGCACTATTCTATTCGAAAATATAGTTTTAATTTTTTTCTGAAAAAACTATGTTCTTCTCTTGGTTAAATGGTTTTCTTTCGTAATTTTGTGCCTCCAAAAAACAAACAATAATTTGTTTTTGGCATTGAGATAATGGTCGCGTAGCTCAGCTGGATAGAGCATCTGCCTTCTAAGCAGACGGTCACAGGTTCGAATCCTGTCGCGATCACAACTAAATCAATAAGCCCAACATAGAATGTTGGGCTTTTCCTTTTGCGGAGAGAGAGGGATTCGAACCCCCGGACCTGTTACAGTCAACAGTTTTCAAGACTGCCGCATTCGACCACTCTGCCATTTCTCCGGGTCTTCGCCATCAGGATTTCCCTGAATGCGGATGCAAATATAATAACCTTTTTAGTTTCAAAAAACTTTTTTAAAACTATTTTTGTAGCCTCAAGTGCATTAAATCATAACTAGTGGAGTATCTTTTACTTATCGCTGCCGGATTTGCAGCAGGATTTATAAATACCTTAGCAGGTGGAGGTACATTACTCACATTACCAGCGCTTATTTTTCTGGGCTTAGATCCCAATGTTGCAAACGGAACAAATAGAATCGCAATCTTCCTACAAACAGGAGCTTCTGTACTGGGATTTAAGAGCAAGGGAGAATCTACTGCACCCTTCAGTATATATTTGGCCATACCTGCTTTACTAGGTTCTTTTGTAGGTGCCCAATTGGCTTCTGATATCGATGGTGCTCTCTTTAAAGATATTCTTTCTATCATTATGATTTTGGTGGTGATCGCTATTGTATTCAAACCGAAACATAAACTTCAGGAGTTACAGGAAAGACTTACAGGAAAACACCTCTGGATATCCATGATCCTATTTTTCTTTGTAGGTATTTATGGCGGATTTATCAATGCTGGTATTGGTTTTATTATTCTACTGATTTTACCCTATATCAATAGAATGTCTTTGTTACGCTCTAATGTGACGAAAGTGATGGTAGTGTGTATTTATACCATTAGCGCAATTATCACATTTCAGATTAATGGATTAATCGACTGGAAAGTTGGGTTTATCATGGCTACGGGAAACATTACGGGCGCCTGGATCGCAAGTAGATGGTCTGTTAAAAAAGGGGATGGTATAGTGAAAGTATTCTTGGTGATTATGGTAACTGCAATGGCAATAAAATTGTGGTTTTTCTAAACAATAGAAATTGCCTTTTTATCGTCGTCTAACGCGACAAATGTAAATTTCCCAGTCACAGCTTTTTCGCGTGTTTCATCATACATTTTCTCTTTATAGATATCGACAGTTACTTCACAACTTGTATTCCCTACTTTAGTAACTGTTGCAACTAATTCTATGATAGAGCCTTCAGGAATCGATTTTTTAAAATCGACTTTATCAGAAGATACAGTAACCACTTTTTTTCTACTGAAACGTGTGGCACAGATGAATGATACTTCGTCCATTAATTGTAAGGCAGTTCCTCCAAATAAAGTATTGTAATGGTTAGTTGTGTTAGGAAAAATTGCCTTAAAGATGCGTGTAACTGAATTTTCAATTCTTTCTTCTAAATTCATAAGATTTTACTTCAATATAAATAGTACAACGAAAATACAATTTCTATTTTTGCAAATAGAATATTGTTATGGATTTATTACAAGCACTACAATGGCGTTATGCCACCAAAAAATTTGATGAAACTAAAGAAGTTTCAAAAGAAAAAATTGACCTACTTAAGAAGGCATTCAATTTAACAGCCACCTCTTACGGTTTACAACCGTTACAGTTAGTGGTGATTAAAAATAAGGCAATACAAAAAGATTTAGTTTCTCATTCCTATCAGCAGCAGCAAGTAGCACAGGCTTCACATCTATTAGTGATTTGTATTGAAACTGTTATTGATGATCGTTATATCGACAAGCATTTTGAAAGAGAGATTGCTATAAGAGGTACAGATCCTGAAATACTCAAACCATTTGAGACTCATCTTAAAGAGAGTTTTGGGGCTAAAAAGCAAGAAGATATAGAACTGTGGGCCACTAAGCAAGCTTATATTGCTCTGGGTACTCTATTAACAGCATGTGCTATGGAAGAGATAGATGCTTGTCCGATGGAAGGTTTTATTCCTTCTGAATATGATAAACTATTGCACTTAAAAGAAAAGAATTTAAAATCTGTTTTGGTTTTACCTGTTGGATATAGAGCAGAAGATGATATATTTTCTGATTTTCAAAAAGTTAGAAAAAAAATAGACGAATTGACGATTTTTGTCGATAAGTATTAAAGATTTTCTTTTGCATTTCTATATTTTTTAAATAATTTTAAAATCAGAACCAGTAACAATTAAAACCAATAACCCCGATGATTAAGAAACTACTATTAGTATGCTTATTTCTCATAATAAGCGTAAAAGTTAAAGCACAACAAGAGGACTGGAGTTATAAGAAAAATGTCAATGCTGAGACAACAGCAGAGTTAGCAAGACTATTAACTGAAGATTTAGATACTGATGCCGAAAAGGTAGAAGTGTTTTACTATTGGATTACGCGAAACATTCGTTATGATTTCGTGACGCATCAAAAAAATGCTAAAAAGAAAAAGAAGAAAAAGAAAAAGAAGAAAGCTATAAGCCCTGCTAAGAAAGCTAAAATGGATCAGAAGAATTTAGCCAAGATGCTGAAAACCAAAACAGCATTAAAGCCTATGTATTCATTACTGTTCCAAAAGCTCTGCGAAGAAGCCGATGTGACAAGTAGAATGGTATCTGGTTGGGTTAGAACTGATCCTAAAAAATTGAGAGGTTTAGGTTCTTCACATACCTGGAATATTGTTGACATAGATGGTAATTATAAGTTTGTAGACGTTTATATGGGATTAGGAGGGATTGACTTCAAGAACAGTCAAATGCTTAGACAATATGACAACACTTTCTTGTTTACCGATAAAACAATGTTTAACTACACACATCACCCTAAAAAAGAATCAGATCAGTTATTAGATACACCTTTGAACAAAAAAGAGTTTAGATCTTTACCAGTGTTTGGGAAAGATGCCTATAATTTAAAGATTGATAATCTGACTCAAAAAAATAGCTTTATTACTGGTACTAAAGATCAAAACATAGAGTTAGCATTTTCTTTTGAGAATGAAGATTACGAGCAAGTATATTTATACGATACCAGAAGAAAAGAAAAAGTAATGCCAGAAGTATCCATTGCAGATAATACTTGTAATGTTAGTGTATTTTCTAATAAATTAAGAAGCGGATTTTATAAAGTATTCTTTAACGATAAATATATCTTAAGTTACCGTATCATGGTAAAGAAGTAAGATAATTAAGCCCTATAAAACAAAAATCCCGCGGAAGCGGGATTTTTTATTGAGTGAGAAGTTCTTTTTTAGTAATTGATGTAATCGATGATCTCTAATCCATAACCAATCATTCCTACACGCTTAGTCTGCTTGGTGTTGGAGATGACTCTTAACTTATGAATTTCTAAATCGTGTAAGATTTGAGCACCAATACCAAAATCTTTCGCATCCATCTTGATTTGAGGAGCTCTGATCTCTCCGTTAGCCTGATTTTCTTTTAGCTGTTCTAAACGGTTTAATAAATTTAAAGATTGACTCTCCTGATTAATGAATACATAAGCACCAGCTCCTTCCTTATTGATGATTTGGAAAATGTCATCAAGTTTACTATCAGTGTCGAAGGTAAGTGTGTCCAAAATATCGTTGTTAACCATAGTAGAAGTAACTCTTACAACTACTGGCTCATCACTTTTCCAGGTCCCTTTAGTCAATGCAATGTGCACTTGATTATTGGTCGTTTGTTTGTAGGCTCTTAAACGATATGTCCCAAAACGGGTTTGGATATCAAAATCCTGCTTTTTTTCAATCAATGAATCGTGTTGCATTCTGTATGCAACAAGGTCTTCAATAGAGACTACTTTAAGATCAAATTTTTTGGCTACTTCAATAAGTTGAGGTAATCTGGCCATCGTACCATCTTCATTCATGATCTCGACAATAACCCCAGCTGGTTTTAATCCGGCTAACCGCGCAAAGTCAATAGCAGCTTCTGTATGCCCAGTTCTTCTTAACACACCGCCTTGTTTTGCTTTTAAAGGGAATATATGCCCCGGTCGGCTTAAATCATGCGGTTTTGTGTCAGAATCGATTAAGGCTTTGATTGTTTTGGCTCTATCTGAAGCAGAAATTCCAGTTGTCACACCGTGACCATTTAAGTCAACCGATACCGTAAAGGCAGTTTCCATAGGATCGGTATTGTTACCCACCATCATATTTAACTTAAGTTCTTTACATCTGTTTTCGGTAATAGGAGCGCAAATAAGACCTTTTCCGTGAGTTGCCATGAAATTGATCATTTCAGGAGTTACTTTTTCAGAAGCGGCGATAAAATCACCTTCATTCTCTCTATTCTCATCGTCAACTACAATAATGACTTTTCCTTGACGAATATCTTCAATGGCCTCTTGTATGGTATTGAGTTGAATTTTCAAATCAGCAGTATCTGTTTTCATTGCTATAATTTGTGTGGTGCAAAGTTAATTATTAAAGTTGAAGAAATACTTAACTTTGCCAACTAGTTTTTAGACTTTTTAAACGCACTGTAGCACATATATATTGCTGCCAATGTGTCTAATACAAAAAGGAGTTTGTAAATTAATTGCTGCGTTTCACCTAAACTAATCGCAGTAATATTAATAAGTATTAGTACGCATATAATGCCCATACCAAGTTTGGAGCTAATTAGCGAATCTGTCTCTTGATAGGTTGTTTGCTTAACTTCTGAATTGATTTCCTTTATATGAAAGCAATCACTTAAAAAGTACTCCTTTTGTTCAAATATGAGTTGTTCTCTATTTTCTGATTCTTTAAGCTGATAATGATCTCCAATCTTATAGGCCTGGTCAAAATCTGATATCGCGACAATATTGTCATACACTCTCTTGATTTCTAAAACCTGACCTTTAAACTCTACCGAAGCATCATTCCAGTAACCAATTACACGTTCAGTTTTTTGTGATAATAAATCAAATAGCTCACTAAAATCTTTAAAATTATTTATTGAAGCCCATACTACAAACGAACTTGTCTCTGATTTGATTTTACTTATATGAATCTCGTATGAGTAGCGAATACTATTATCCAATTGTTCCTTAACAGCCACTACCATTTTTTCTAATTCATTGGGGTCTATTTGTTCACAAAGGATATAGTTTTCAAGTAGAACTGGCTCTAACGTTTGCGTCTGAGTGGCATGTAATTCAATATTTTTGGCATTAATTTCTTTAAGGCTAGATACATCCTGACCTTGTTTTTTACGAGTAAAGAACTGAACTATTTTTAATCCGACAATTCTAAAAATGTCAGTATTAAAAGCACCTCTGTCTCGAGTTGCATTACGTGTCAGAATAATACCAAAAGGAAGCATTATTGCCGTAGACAGCCAAGAAGCAATTGCTGGGTGTATAGTCCCATCTTCAGCACTGTTTTCAGCAAAAATACCAATGAAGTGGTACGCGATAAAAATAACGATAGCAAAAACAATCGGTAATCCAAAACCTCCTTTTCTGATAATAGCACCTAACGGTGCTCCAACAAAGAAAAGGATGATACAAGCAAAGGCCAGTACAAACTTTTTATGTAATGACATTTCATGTTTATTGATATACTTTAATTTATGCTTGAACGTACTTTCTTTTGCTTTAATAATACCAATAGAACTGTTCACACTCGATAAGGCTAGTCTTAATACATCGTCTTTTCGCTTATTTTTAAAGATATCGATGAGTTCTCCTTTATAAGGAATACTGTCTTTCTTTTTATTAGGAAGTGTTCTTGCTTCATCCCGATTAGCTTTGGCTTTCACATCATTAATGTTGAGTCGGGTATAAGCTCTATCTCTAATACCTTTTCGCTCATCATTATAATCTGTAGACAGAGAATCAATAGCCACTTTAAGCTGGGAAGAAGTAAGCATTAAATAATTGTTGGTAATGCTTTCTTTTTTATAGTCAACATCATTCAATTTGCTCAAGTCAATATTCATCGTGTATTTCTCGAAATGACTTTTAGCATGTGGTTTTTTATTTTTTGATTTGGTATCTCTACTTTGAATATCTTCATAATAATTACCGTCAAACAAAACTAATTGTAAGATGTTACTTTCTCTACTACTGGTTAACTGCCCTTTTTTTGCTTTGATTACTACGGCATTCTTTGTTCCGCGAAGTAAATGCATGGTCACATTTTCAAGCATACGCTCTTCTTCACCATACTTTCGGTCGACTTTGATATTGGTTTTTTCATCAATTTCATTGAACTGGCCTTCGGCAATGGCCATAGCTGGATTTTCCTGAGCGATATTTCGTCTGAGGTTCCTAAATTTGAATTCACTCCAGGGAATAGCATTATTGGCAAAGAAAAAGGCGACTATACTTAATAGTACAATAAATATAGATAAACTCTTCATGGCTCTTTGTAGAGAAATACCAGAAGATTTCATCGCGGCAAACTCATAGTTCTCTGCGAAATTCCCAAAAATCATTATGGATGTTAGTAGAATTGTAAGCGGTAATACCATTGGGATTAGCGTAGGAGTAAGGTAAACAAGAAACTTCCCAATTATAGGAAGATCCAAATCCTTACCGGCTAAATCTGATATCAGTAGCCAGACTGTTTGGAGTATAAAAATAAGCAGCAGTATAGTGAATATACTGCCGAATGTTTTTAAGAATGTGGTAAATATGTATTTATCGAGTATCTTCAACTTTAGTCAAGGTCATTGATATAATAACCGCTGTATTTGTTCTTGTCAAATGTAAATAAAGTTTCAGAGAGCTGAAGATTAGTTTTGAAACTATTAACAGTTATGAGAGTTTCAGTACCATTCTTGCCAATTTGAATAAGATTATAAATGTGTTTTGTTTGCGAATCAATTCCTAAAAGAATCTTTTTATATTCTGATTTAGAATCAATAGGAGTTAACTTTACAAATTGAATTTTTCTTCCCTGAACATTTTGAGTAATATCCATTGCATAGGTATATCCTTTCTGATAAAAAGTTAGCATTTCTGAGGGCGTGATTTCATTCTCATCTTCATCTTCGCCATTAGAAATATTAATTTCTTCATCTTCGGGAATGATGGTATAAATCTTTTTCCCATCGAAAATTCGTTTCACACCCATATAGTTTAACACATATTGATCACCTTTGAGTGTCACATCGC
>JABSPN010000009.1 GCA_013214425.1 Flavobacteriaceae bacterium
AAGAAGGGATGGTTTCGATTACATTCACTTCTAGATCATCAAAATAGAAACCATCCCTTCTTTGTGTGTTATCAGTATATAATCTGAAACGAATTCGAATAGTAGAACCAAGGTAATCGCTTAAATCAATACTTTCTTGAATCCATGTGTTTTGAGTTCCATCATAAAGTGGTTCATTTTCTGCTCCTGTTTGATTGGCCACACCTTCATTGGTGTAGTTCCCACACTGAGGGGTCCAGGTAACACCATTATTGGTTGATACTTCAACTTGAACATAATCCCAATTTGTTTCAACCTCCCATTTTGCATAGAATGTTAAGTTTGCTGCAATAGCATTGGTTAAGTCGAGGTTATTGACTAAGTCTATTGATTTATCTTGATTGTTTCCGTAGATAGTATTAGGAGAATCAGTAATGGAACTGGTTGACGAGTAAAAATCTTCAGTTGTGATGGCCCATCCACCATCATTCCATTGTCCTGTATTATCACCTGGCTCATCAAGTATGGTAACTGTTTGTCCGAATATTTTGCTAATAGGAATGATTTTATCGTACAGACCATTATTCAAAACTAATTCAAACTGAATAGTATCACCAGTATTAATGGTTGGAGATAAGGTCATGGAAATACTACTATTAATTGTTTGCTGTAAAGTCATTCCGTTATGTGCATTTGCTGCTCCAACAGAAACGATATTGGCACTAATAGGGTTGATGCTTACAGTAAAGTTAGCAGGGGCTTGCAAACCTAATCTTTGAATAGCATAGTTTATAGAGGGGTTGGTATTACTGATATACTGAGAAGAGGTGTCGCTTAAAGTCGCGTAATTTCCAACTAACTGTGCTGCTGTAATATTGTGATACATCATATCTTGACAGATCCCGATTATTGAAGATTCAGCAGGCCAAAAAGAAGGGCCTATTTCAGGAGTCATGGCAAATACCTTGTCTCTTGTTCCTCCAGCTTCAGTAGTGAGCATTCCATACATAAAATCGTCGCTATCACCAGCAGCTGGATAGAGATCAGCAGAAATCTGATTTGTATATCCATTTTGTGAAACCATCATAGCTGATATTGTTTGGTAAAGTCCATCGTCTGGTGTTGGTTGATTGTTAGCATATCCATAAGGATATAATAATAACCCACCACTGGTGTGATTGTTCAACGCCATGGTGAAGTTGTGTGTTTCTACAAAATAGCGAAGAGCTCTGTTTTCAGGTTCAGAAAACGGACCAGTACCAGCCCAGGTATCACCGCCGCTAGTTCCAGAAGTTCCGGTTGTATTCCAAACTTCTACCCCATTTCCATCTATATAAGAATAGTTACGGTTATTGTCTACTCCAAAAGTTCCGTTACCATGATCTCTTCTGTTTTTTCTCCAGAATCCACCTCCATTGGGGTTAGTAGTTTCATTGTAGATATATCCATCAGGATTCACACAAGGAATAAAATACATTTCTGTATTATTAACGATTGACTGAATTTCTGGATCTGAATTATAATTTTCAAGAATATACCACATGTAAAATATCAACTGCTGAAGAGAAGCAGGTTCTCTAGCATGATGAATCGCATCGTATAGTATCTGTGGTTCTGATGGCTCACTTGTATTAGGGTTATCTGAAATTTTTACCCATTGTAGATATCTACCTTCGTAAGTTTGTAAATCTGTTGGATTACTCGGTTTAGTAATGTCAGCTCTTTGAGTGATGATATCAATACCATTGGCTTGCGCATAGGTGTACATGTCGTCTAACTCCTGAAGCATTTCAGAATAGGTTAGAAAACCTCCCATAGATCCATTATTATAATTTGCTGGAGTAGTGTAGGTAGTGGCACCACCTCCAGATGGACATGTTGGATTAGCATTTTTAGTAAAACCAACATACCTAGAGCTTTGAGGATCGTTTTGATCTAAATAAAACTGACGAACATCTTCAATAACAATTTCAACGTTTAGACCGATGCTTTTGGCATACTCTATCTCGTTTTCAGAAAAGTCAGATTCAAAGAACACATCTTTTTTGTGCACTCCATGGTCTAAGGCTAAACCAAATAGTTCTAATTGTTTGAATTTTTCAGCGTTTTCATAATAAATCTTAGCACGATGATATAATTTTTTGTCTTGGGCAAACATGGAATTAATGGCCAAAACAAGTAGTATGACAATAATTTTTTTCACGATAGCATTATTGGATTTCTATAAAAATAGAAAAATTATGTTAAGTTTTTAACATAAATAAGTACTAATGAGCTTTATATGAGATAAAGCTAGATGAAAATGTTGTATGTATAACTAATTGTTTTGTATTAAAAAGAAATTGGACGTTTCTTTCCAAAATTTACAGCTGTAATTTTTTCTCCATTTATTGTTGTAGTATCCCAATCCTGGGTGATTTTCCATTCTCCTTTGATCTTTTTTAAGACGATATGGAATTGACCATAAACAAACGAGGCTTTTCCATTGGTTGTAAAAGTTATTTTGTAAAACCCAACCTCATAGGAAGTATCACTATTGGTATGTCGGCTATCAAACCAGAAATCGAGTTTAATTTTGGTATTCTGTTTTTTATTTTCTTTGAAACGTTTGGTAGTTCCTTTTTTAAAGGCACCTTCTGTATCGATTCCTTTTGGTGTGACCCTGAGTACTTCTTTTGCATAAATATTATTAAGTGCTTTGGAGTCGAGATTTTCAAAAGCTTGATGGAAAGGTTTCCAAACGGTCGAATTAATCTCTTTTTGAATTTCTGAAGGAGATTGCGAATAGGTTATGGTAGCTATAAAAAGCAATAATAAAATGAGTGACTTTTTCATGTTGATACGTTTTAAAGTTCTAAGATAATTAAACGATCTCTATTAACAAGGACTATACAACTTTGTAGTAGCCGCATTTAAGATAGGCACCTTCAGGAAATGTTATGGGATGATCTACATCATGTTCGGTTTTTTCAATAACAGTAAATTTAAATCCCAGACTTTTAATTGCTGATTCTGAAGTTTCAAAGAATTCTTCTTTAAGCACTCTTGAAGAACAGGAAGCTAACACTAATATTCCTCCTTTATCAACTAATTGTATGCCTAGTTTTGCCAGTCGAGCATAACTTTTGAGAGCTCGATCAATTTCAATTTCTTTTTTTGCAAAAGAGGGGGGATCAATCACGACGAGATCGAATTTTTTCTTTTTTTCAATTAAACTTTGTAGGGCTTCAAAAGCATCAGCAGTAAGGGTATAATGCGTTCCACTAGGGGAATTTAATTGGGCATTTTGTTTAGCCATTTCCAAAGCTTGCGCACTGATGTCTATACTGGTTACTTCTGCAGCATTATTGGCCAATGCATGTACTGAAAAACCACCAGCATAGGAAAAGACATCTAATACCTTTTTGTTTTGAGATAATAATCCGACTTTACGTCTGTTCTCACGATGATCTAAAAAGTACCCTGTTTTATGTCCGTGTATTACATTAGCCGAAAAGTTAACGCCGTATTCCTTGAATACCACTACTTCATTATCGAGTTCACCGCTTATAACTTGACCATCAGTCAAGTTGAAATTTTTACCAGTACTTTGTAATCTTCTACTCATACGCATTACCATTACTTCTGCACCGGTTTTTTTAAGCAAAAGTGGTAGGATTGTCTTAAGGTAAGGAAACCAAATATGTGAATAGAGTTTGATCACTAAAACATTCTTGTAAACATCTGCTATTAAGCCGGGAAAGTTGTCGTTTTCACCATTGAGCAGTCGATAACTGTTTGTATCGGTTTCAAGAAGCGGTATCCTTTTGTTGTAGGCGTTTCTTATTTTTTCTGAAAACCAATCCTCATTAATGGTAGCGCCTTTATCAAACTGAATGATTTTAATTCGTATTGGAGAATAAGGGTCGTAGAGACCCAGGGCTAAAAAGTTGTTTTTTTTCTGATCGAAAATAATGACGAGATCTCCAGCATTTGCATCAGCGTTTTGTTTCGTGATACTACTTTCGAATACCCATGGGTGATGCTGACGAATTATTTTTTCGGCTTTGGTTTTGACTTTAACCGCTATTCGTTGGGTCTTTATCTCTGGTAATTCAATCACAAATTATAATGATTTACTTTTATTCAAAATTCTTTTTTCATAAACCACATGGTGCTTCTTTCATTCATTTTCCATTCATGAAAAATTTCAAAGCCATATCGTTGGTAAACTACTTTGTTTTTCTTTATTGAAGTTTCAGTATATATTGGTAATCCATCATTTTTAGCGGCATCGAACACTTTTTGTTTTAATTCTGAAGCGCTACCATTTTCAGCGCCTCTTTTTTCAGGATTAACACCAAAAAACCAAAAATAATAGTAAGGTTTGTCTGTTGGTAATTGCTTTTTTAAGTAGGCTTGTCGCTTAAGGATACCGGGAATTCTCATATATCCTATTACCTTAAAAGCAATTCCGATTTCTTCTATGAAATCAATAAACGTTTTTTTATCTCCAACATTAACTTTATAACAAATTGCCAAACCGTTACCATCATCTGAAATAAACAACCCTTTTTTGCGCTTTGCTTTTCTGAGCATATAGCGAGCCAAATGGCGAATACGAGCCACACGTTGGCGATCACTTTTAACTATATGAGTTGCAGAAGGATTGTCTAGCAGAATAGTAGTTAAGATCTTTTCAAGTTTGTCAGAATTCATTCAGATCAATAATAGTTTGATGAATAGAGCGTGATATTACTTACTTTTTCTTAAACAACCAAAAAAGCGTCAGAAAAAGATGGTAAACAGAATCATGCTAGTAAAATATTATTATTTTTAACTGGATAAAAAATTCAGCTAATGAACATCAATGATTTTAAAGTTACTTCAGCAATAAAAATTTCTGACAAAGCTACTCACTTAAGATTAACTCAATCTAAAAAAGAGATTAAAAAGGAATTAGAAAAGACTAGAGAAAAGCTGGGCGAATTGCAAGATACAATATATGCTCATGGAAAGTATGGAGTTCTGGTATGCTTACAAGGAATGGATACGGCTGGAAAAGACAGTTTGATAAGAGAAGTATTTAAAGATTTTAATACCAGAGGGATTGTTGTTCATAGCTTTAAAGTTCCAACTGAGTTAGAACGTAAACACGATTATTTGTGGCGACATTATATTGCCCTTCCTTCAAGAGGAAAGTTTTCAATTTTTAATAGAACGCATTACGAAAATGTGTTGGTGACCCGAGTACATCCAGAATATATTTTAGGAGAAAACCTTCCTAATATTAATTCTGTAGAAGATGTGAATGAAGCATTTTGGGATAAGCGTTTTGAACAGATTAAAGATTTTGAAAGGCACTTGGCTGAAAATGGGACATTAATTTTTAAATTTTTCTTAAACCTAAGCAAAGAGGAACAAAAAAATCGTTTATTGAGACGATTAGAATTACAGGAGAAGAACTGGAAATTTTCTCCTGGTGACTTAAAAGAAAGAAAGTTATGGGATCGTTATATGGAATGTTATGAAGATGCTATTAATAGAACTTCTTTTGACCATGCACCCTGGTTTGTGATTCCAGCAGACGATAAGCCCACGGCTAGATTAATTGTGGTAAGAACTTTGCTAAAATCATTACAGCAATATGAAGATATTAAAGAACCCGAATTGGATGATGAAATAAAAGCCAATATAGAAGTATACAAACAGCAACTCAACAACGAATAAAGTAATATTGATGAAATTAAGACTTATAATAATTGTGCTCTTCACGTTTGCGGCACTTTCTGCTCAAAGTGACGATGAGAAAATGATTAAAACAATTTTTGATACCTCTCTGTTAAATGGGAAAAGTTATGATTGGTTAGATCATTTGTCTAATCAGATAGGCGGACGCTTATCAGGATCATATAATGCTGAAAGAGCTGTTCAATATACCAAAGAGGAATTGGAAGCTTTAGGTTTAGATCGCATATGGTTACAACCAGTAATGGTGCCGAAATGGGTGAGGGGTAATCCCGAATATGCCTATATAGAAAATGCACCAGGCGAAAGTACAACTGTGCCTATCTGTGCATTAGGAGGTTCTATAGCGACACCTCCTGGTGGAGTAAAAGCTGAATTAGTAGAGGTAAAGAGCTTCGAAGAATTAGACGCATTAGGACGTGAAAAGATTGAAGGAAAAATAGTGTTCTTTAACCGCCCAATGCAAACCGAATTGATTTCAACTTTCAGAGCTTATGGAGGCTGTGTTAACCAACGTTATTCAGGAGCAGAAAAAGCGGGTAAATATGGAGCAGTTGGAGTAATTGTTCGTTCTATGAATTTAAGATTAGACGATCTGCCGCATACAGGAGCAATGAGTTATGGTGATTTGCCAGACAGCCAGAAAATACCAGCAGCTGCAATTAGTACCAACGGTGCTGAATTGTTAAGTACGATGTTAAGACTTCAGAAAGATGTAAAATTCTTCTTTTCACAGTCCTGTAAAAATCTAGGGGAAGTACAGTCTTATAATGTGATTGGAGAAATAAAAGGAAGTCAATATCCTAATGAAATTATGGTTGTTGGCGGACATTTAGATTCTTGGGATTTAGGAGATGGCGCTCATGATGATGGAGCAGGTGTTGTACAATCTATGGATGTATTAAGGTTGTTGAAAGTTTCAGGATATAAACCTAAAAGAACCATTCGCGTAGTATTATTTATGAATGAAGAAAATGGATTAAGAGGAGGTCGGAAATATGCTGAAGTTGCTAAACAAAAAGGAGAAGAACATGTTTTTGCTTTGGAAAGTGATGCGGGTGGATTTACACCCAGAGGATTTTCATTCGATTGTTCTGATAAGAATTTCGCAAAAGTTCAAAGTTGGAAACCCTTATTCAAACCGTATTTAATACATTTCTTTGAAAAGGGTGGTAGTGGAGCAGATATAGGTCCGCTAAAGACAGATAATAATGTATTGTGCGGATTAAGACCCGATTCGCAACGTTACTTCGATCACCACCACGCTGCTAATGATACTTTTGATGCGGTGAATAAGAGAGAGCTTGAATTAGGTGCAGCAACAATGACATCGTTGGTGTATTTATTTGATAAATACGGAATAGACAAAGCAAAAAGACTTAAAGATTAATACTTATTAATAGTAAAATAAAACTGTCATGCTGAGCTTGTCCAAGCATGACAGTTTTTTTATATCTCATCAATTTTTAATATTAAAAAGTCTACATTTGCTCCCATGATTTTGTCTAATTACACCAAAGAATTTACTTACAATTGGAAATTAGCCTATCCCGTAATTCTAGGGATGTTAGGACATACTTTTGTTAGTTTGGTAGACAATATTATGGTAGGTAAAATTGGACCGGCAGAACTGGCTGCGGTATCGCTAGGAAACAGTTTTACTTTTATAGCCATGTCATTAGGAATTGGATTCTCTACTGCCATTACTCCATTAGTTGCTGCGGCTCATGCTGAAGGAAGTTTTCGCAAAACAAAAAATGCGCTTAAACACGGATTGTTTTTATGCACTTTGATCGCAGTAATTGTCTTTGCAGGTGTTATGATTTGTAAGCCTTTATTGGCCAATATGAGGCAACCCGATGAGGTGGTAATCTTGGCCATTCCTTATTTGGAAATCGTTGCTTTTTCATTGATTCCTTTAATCATGTTTCAAGCATTCAAGCAGTTTGCCGATGGCATGTCTAAAACCAAGTATGCCATGTGGGCAACAATAATGGCAAATGTCTTGAATGTGATTTTAAATTATCTCTTGATATTTGGTAAACTAGGTTTTCCTGAATTAGGCGTAATTGGAGCTGGAATAGGAACGTTAATATCTAGGATAGCTATGTTAATATTTATTTGGTTACTCCTGAAATCTAAAGAGAAATTCAAGCCCTATGTTACTGGGTTTAAATTTTCAGAAATAAAAAAATCAATTTTGAAGAAAATTATTTCTCTAGGATTTCCTTCTGCTTTACAGATGTTTTTTGAAGTCGCCATATTTACAGCAGCTATTTGGTTAAGCGGAATCCTAGGCAAAAATGCTCAGGCAGCCAATCAAATAGCACTGAATCTATCGTCTATGACCTTTATGGTGGCGATGGGCTTAAGTGTTGCAGCGATGATTAGGGTAGGGAACCAAAAAGGATTAAAAGCTTTTGGTGAATTGAGAAGAATAGCCTTGTCAATTTTCTTATTTACAGTGCTACTTGAAATTGTTTTTGCAGCAATATTTTTATTGTTTAATACCGAGTTGCCGAAATTATATCCAGACCTATCTGATGAAGCGAATCTAGCTGATAATTTAGAAGTGATCGCCATAGCAGCTAAACTTTTATTGATTGCTGCTTTCTTCCAATTCTCTGATGGTATTCAAGTAGTCGTACTTGGAGCTTTAAGAGGAATGCAAGATGTATGGATTCCATCATTAATCACCTTTATCGCCTATTGGGTTGTTGGTTTTCCAATTTCCTATTATTTAGGATTACATACAGAATGGAAAAGCTCTGGAATTTGGTTGGGGCTTTTAGCAGGACTAACAACCAGCGCAATATTATTGTATATTCGTTTTAATTATTTGAGTAAAAAATTAATCAGATGACAGTACCAAAGTTCCTAATGGCTGAAAATACAGACTTTCCTGAAGCTATTTATATCGTTCATACAGAATTCCCTCGATTTATCATCAATCTTGAAAATGATGAAATAGAATGGTATGAAGATTTTAATCAACAAGACGAGGAAGAGCTCTTAAGTGAGACAGAAAACTGTATTAAAATGGCTACCGAGTTTTACGATAGAGAAATTGCTCGTTACGAAGAATAATTCAATTTTGTATATTGTTGAAAATTAAAACTCTAATACGTATGAAAAGATTTGTACAGATCTTAGTATTCCTGTTTTGTTGCTACGGATTTTCTCAAAACTATGCTTGTCAAATGGATTTTGGTGGATTAGACCAGAACTCTCAGTTTTTCCAGTTTAATAAAAGTAGAATTGAATCGAAAGAGCTTCAATTTGGAGATTATTTGATCAATTTGAAAATAGAAGATCACGACGAAGAATGGCGTATTGAAGTGAAAGTCTTTAACTATAAAATCCAGAAAGAATCTCTTTATGAAACCGCCTCACAATATGCTGTAGATTCAGGAGAAATACCGTTCCATTTATTTACAGAATTATTTATTCGTGATACCTTTCATTTAATATGTGATTGTCAAAAGGCTTAAACAATGTTAGGACTAAGAACGATTATCTATAAAGTTGAAGATTTAGAAGAAGCCACTTTATGGTACAGTAAAGTTTTTGAAATGGAACCTTATTTTAAAGAACCCTTTTATGTAGGATTTAATATTGGAGGCTATGAATTAGGTTTGTTACCAGAAAGAAGCGTTAAAGGAAATAATATTATCACTTATTGGGGAGTAAAAGATATTGAAGAGGCCTTTAAGAAATGTTTGTCTCTGGGTGCTACATCTATTGAAAAACCTAATAACGTAGGAGGAGAACTCATGGTCGCTACAGTAGAAGATTTGTGGGGAAATAAGATTGGATTAATATATAATCCCTATTTTAAGTTATAATCTTTTTACTATTCAATTAAACCTTTTTAGACTTCGCTAGTCTTAGAAGTGAGTAATCAATAAAACCATTAGTTATGAAAGCGAAGATTTTACCATTTTTATTAGGAGCCGTATTTTTTATCACATTTTCAAGTTTTGATGCACCTGTAAATTCAGGAGTAAGAATTGGAGATTGGGAATTATTAGGTAGTAGAAAAGTTAATTATAAACTGGATAGAGACGTTATTTATGTTGGTGCTCAAGATGGACGCTTTAAAAGGTTGAAATTTCAATTGAAAGGCGGAAGCTTGAATATGCATAGAATGGTCGTTCATTACGCTAACGGAAGTAAGGAAGAAATTGCATTGAAACATAATTTCGGTAGAAGAAGTGGGTCAAGAGTGATTGATCTAAAAGGAAATAAAAGAATTATTGAAAAAGTAGTTTTTGTATATGATAGCAAAAACGCTTCCAGACGAAGAGCAACAGTTCATCTGTTTGGGAAGCACTAAAAATAAATATCATAATAAAGGTTAAAAGTCACTTCATTAGGTGACTTTTTTTATTCTATTATAGTGCAGACAAACCAGCTAAGATCAAAAAAATAATCACACCAATTCCAATCCCAATCCAGGTGTATTTTGAGCGTTCTTTTCGCTCCAGATCTTGATGAGTCTCTCTTTTGTCCTGGTTCTCTAATTGCTTAAAAAAATCTTCTTTTAGTTTCTTGGAATTGTTAGCCAATTTATGTGTGTTTTAAGTGAGCTAAATATAAGTAAATTAAACTAAAATTGTATTTTTGATTTCTGCATGTTAGAACAATTGATTGCATACGACAAAGAACTTTTCTTATTCCTGAATGGAATGGGGACAGAACAATTTGACGGATTCTGGATGTACATCACACATAAACTAGGTGCATTGCCCTTGTATCTATTACTTCTGATATTATTATACAAACGCTTAGGGATCAAGCAAACTTTGTTAGCAATAGTTTTAATAGCCTTATTGATAGCGAGTACAGATCAATTGGCGAACTTGTTTAAATTTGGATTTGAACGTTGGCGCCCTTGTTATGATGAAGAAATACGAGACTCAGTTCGTTTGGTTAAAAGCGGATGCGGTGGAAAGTATGGGTACTTTTCGGCACACGCTGCCAGTTCTATGGCTTTAGCTGTTTTTATAGGATTATTATTAAAGCAATACTATCGTTTTGTACTTTTAGTAATGGTAGTTTGGGCAGTATTTGTGGGATATAGCAGAATTTATATTGGCGTACATTTCCCAGGAGACGTGCTCACGGGGTTTGTTATAGGCACACTGTTAGCAACACTTCTTTATAAAGTATTTCTAAAACTGAAAACGAAAAAATCCTTAATCATTCTCTTAGGGACACTACTCTGTAAAGTTTTTTTAAAACTGAAAACGAAAAATTCTTGATTATTAAATAAGCTAATCTTTCTTGAAGATGTAGTGATTTAATGGGTTTAGAAAAATTAAGAAAAAGATCACTCCAAAAGCTAATTCGTACAATTCCCATTTTCTTGAAGAAGGAATAATCAAGACTAAAACTGTACACATGATAAAAGCAATAGTATGATGCCACTTTACTACAGGTACAGCACACTTATTCAATAAGTTTTTTATGTTTTCTTTCTTTCTGTATAGAATAGGCATAATAAGCAAGTACATCAACATCACGATCATAAGCAACTGGCTAAAAATAAGCTTGTTCAATTTGGTTCCGCCTACAACCAGGTTATGTAAGTTCGTTTCTTCTTGAGCATTATTCTCTTTAAAAAAATCTCCCGATTCAATTCCAAAAATTCGTTGTCCCCATGAAATTTCTTCACCAGCACCGAAAATGAAAATTAAGGCGAATCCTAAAACACCAAGTTTCCATAACAGTGGCTTGTACTTATTTAATTTCCTTAACCTGGATATACATAAAAGTGCAATAAAGAAAAGCATTATAGAAGTTGAATATTCAACAGCTCCATCTTCACGTGTATAGGTATTATCAAAAAAGTTAGCATCAGTAAAAGCAAAATAAAGACCTAAGCCTAAAATCACAAGAAGTAATGCATATCCAATTTTATCTAGAAGTGTAAGTTGTCCCATTTCGATGTTACTTTTTTTTGGTTAAGATATAAAAATCTCGTGTAAGTCTTTGTTTGTAGCCTCTTTTACCTTCATTCGACAAATTATGATAGTACTCTGAAATCAATTCATAATTATAATCTTTGAATAAATCTTTAAATACATCTCTTGAAGATTGCTGAACAATTAAGCCAAAACGTTCTTCCTCAGGATAGTCAACAAAATCAACTGTTTTATAAACAATAGGTAAGGGCTCTCCATATGACCAAATTAATTCCGGAGCAGAATTCATAAGATCATAAACTTTTACCTTTTCTTTTTTAGCTAAAGTGTTTAAGGCGCTAATCTCTTCATATTTTTTATTGGTGTTTACTACCGAAGATAAAGGCAATAGTAATAGCATCACTGCACAAACAAAAGCGATAGTTAGGTAAAATACTTTTTGAATGTTTTGTCTGAATAAAGCTCTAAAAATTAATATCCCTATAACAGGTATTACTAAACTAGCTGAAACAGACCAAATAAGAGAGGTTTCAAAAACACTCTTAAATTGAATAAATAATAAGACAGGTACAGCGATGGCAATGAGTCCGATTAACCCGAAATTAAAATAAACTGGAATACGTTCTTTATTTTGGAGTTCTTTAAAGCGATCGATTAAATATTTAATATAATAACTGGTATTAAGAGCTAACGGAATTAATACAGGAAGTAAGTATCGTGATTTCTTTTCAGGAATAACACTCAGTAAAATGACAATGATGAGTGTCCATAATAATGTGAACTGATACCCTTTTAAATCTTCAACTCTCGGTTTCATATACGGATATAGCAATCCCATAAAAGCAGGGAGTGTCCATATTCCAGATTGAGTAAAGAAACTCCAGTAATAATAAAAGGGTCTCACGTTTCTGTTTACCCAGGCATTGGCTTCTTTATCGGCGATGCGCTGCGCTTCATTTCCATCAAATAAATAGATATAATAAGGCCACCAGGCACTTAAAACGATAGTAATGAGGATTAATATCAGTAAAGGGATGATTTTTGATTTAAAACTCTTGAACTCGTATATAATACCATAGGCAATTACAAAAGGTAAGAATAAAGCAAAAAGAGAGACCGGCCCTTTACTCATAAATGACAAACCAATAAAAAGTCCTGAGAGTAATGCATTTCGGTAAGTTTTTTCCTGAGATTCAAATAGCAAGAAAAAATAATAGATTCCGAATATCATAAACCCATGAGTAAAAATATCCCATTGACCATTTCTTCCGGAGAATAACATATAAAAAGAAGTCGCTAAAATAAGCACTCCATTAAAAGCTTGAGTTTTGGAAAACTTTAATCGCTTGAAGCTAAACGTATAAACACCTAATAATAGTGCTATGGTAATTATAACCGCGGGAAGCCTTAAAGCGGCTACATTCTTAATACCAAACATCATGGCAGAAAAAGCAGTTAGCCAGGTTGGTAAAGGAGGCTTTTCATATCGTGGTGCATCATTCATGGTGGTTAAAATCCAGTGACCATCCAGAATCATTTCTCTGGCGGTAACAAAATTTCTGGCTTCCATGATATTAATAGGTAAAACACCTAAGTGAGAACCGAAAATGATGAGTCCAACGATAACAATAATCCATGGGTAATATGTCTCTTCAAATAACCTCATGTTTGCTTTTTAAGAATAATGATATTTCTAGTATATATAATACTTCCCATTAAGTGTCCAGCTATCAATATATAATCTGTCCTTATAAATCCATAGGTCAGAATCATGAGTGATCCAATTAAACTCAATAACCAGAATCCAAAGGGTAGTGAAGAAGTCTTATGTTTTTCAGAATATAACCATTGGTATACAAAGCGCAAGGTAAAGATTACCTGAGCAACGCTTCCCATAACGAGTAACCAGGTTGCAATATTGTCACTGTCGAATAAGTTATTGATGTCATACTCTCCATTGTTGTAATAATACATAACAATCATGATAGGAAAGGTGAGTAAAAACCATCTCATCAATAGTGGCGATTTTTGCCATTCTCCCTGTAATTGTAAATTTCTTATGTAAATGAAATAGGTTAAACTTTGACCTAGCATGATCGAAAAGTCATTTTGTAAATACCCATAAACAAATAATAAAAAGGAGGCCAGTAGACTTAATTTCCAGAACAGAGAAGGTGTAAGCACTCTTTTGTTTTTTTCAGAAACAATCCATTGTAAAATTAATCTCGAAGAGAACAAAATTTGCGCTACGGCACCAACCGCTATAATGGCGAATTCACTCATTATCCTTTATTGGCAACACGATAGTTAATATATTTTTTCTTCATCCAGAGATAAGCGAAACAATCCATAAGTGGACCTAAAAGTCTGTTCCATAAACCATATTTGGCTTCTCCGGCTATTCTTGGAAAATGACGAACAGGGATTTGTTTAATTTTTCCCTCCTGAAGTAAAATCATTGCAGGTAAAAAACGATGCAATCCTTTAAACATAGGAATGCGTTTTGCATAGTTAGATTTAATAACTTTTAGGGGACACCCTGTATCATCCATGCCATCATGAGTAAAACTTCTTCTGATACCATTGGCAATTTTAGAAGACATGTTTTTAACAACAGAATCTTTTCTGTCTGCTCGAACTCCCGTTATTAAATCGTAGTCACCAATATGCTCTAAAAGTAAATTAAAGTCTTCAGGAGCCGTTTGAAGATCGGCATCAATATAACCAGTTAATTCGGTATCAACATGGTCAAAACCAGCTTTGATGGCAGCACTCAAACCACAATTCTTTTCAAAGTTAATGTAAGTGAAAGCTTCATTTCTGGTACAAATATCTTCAATAAGTGATTGACTGTTGTCTTTAGAGCCATCATTAATAAATAGAATTTTGGTCTTTTTCGAAGCAATAGCAATGTAGTTGGAAAGTTCTTGTTCTACACGAGCTAAATTATCCTCTTCATTATAAACCGGAACAATGATGGTGAATTGATAACTCATATCAGGTTTGAATAATTTTCTGGGTACAAAAGTATTCTTTTTTTAGAGAAAAAAAGATTTCCAATGAAGCATTACATATTTTTCTTTTTATTTTGCAGAGCAAGATTTATAAAACCATATGAAGGTATTAGTAACTGGTGCTGCAGGATTTATTGGCTCTCATACAGCTGAAAGATTAAGAGATATGGGGCATGATGTCATTGGAATGGATAATTATTCCCCTTATTACGATAAGTCACTTAAAAAGCTGAATGAGAAAGCCTTGTCGAAAAAAGGAATAACAATTGTTGAAGCCGATTTAAGAACAGACAACCTTAATGAGGCACTGCCAAAAGATGTGAATTATATTTTTCACTTTGCTGCACAACCGGGTATTTCGGCTTCTTGTACCTTTGAAGAATACCTAACCAATAATATTATTGCGACAAAGAACTTAATCGATTATGCTTTGAGTCTAAATGATTTTAGACTATTCGTTAATATTGGAACTTCATCAATTTATGGTTTACAAGCGACACACCCAGAGAGTGTGGCACCCCAACCTGCTTCACATTATGGAGTAACAAAATTAGGGGCAGAGCAGCTGGTATTGGCAAAATCAAGAGAAAAGCAAATGAAAGCTTGTTCTTTCAGATTATACTCTGTTTACGGACCAAGAGAAAGACCAGAAAAACTATACACCAAATTAATTGCTTGTGCAATAAACGATCAAGAGTTTCCATTATATGAAGGAAGTGAAAAACACTTGAGAAGTTTTACCTATGTTGGAGACATTGTTGATGGAATTGTAAGTGCCATTGGTCATGAAGATAAATGCAATGGTGAGGTGATCAATTTAGGTACCGAAAGGGAAAACACAACCCAAGAAGGAATAGAGGCTGTAGAAAAAGTTTTAGGCAAGAAAATAAAGTTACATGTCACGCCTCCAAGACCAGGAGATCAGTTGCGTACAAAAGCAAATATTGATAAAGCCAAAAGTTTATTGAATTACAATCCACAAACAACGTTAGAAGAAGGAGTTGCACAACAAGTAAGCTGGTATAAAGAGAATTTTTGCTAACATAATTATTTATTAAATAACATTGATATTGTCTTTTTATTACTACATTAGTTGTAATAATTAACAACAAATTGATATGCAGTTACTGAAGAAAATACTGGTTTTAGTTTTGTTTGTGTCCTTGATTACAGGTCTTGTTTTATACAAGTCCAACTTCTTTGATAAAGAGCTAAAAAATACTCAAATTAGTTACAATCAACACCAAGAGTCTAATAAAGACAACGAAGATTTAGATCTTGAAGATTTTTTTATAGATGATATGAGATTACACATCACCTATCAAAAAGTTATTGAGTTGGACACGGTATCATTATTAGCATTTAAAAAAATTAAAAAGACGTATAGACTTTCCAGATTTTTAGGAGCTGCTTTTAGCTCTAAAACTATAGTGTTGCACGAAGAATACTTACCAATAGTTTGTAAAAATGAGGAGATAAGAAAACAGTTAAAAGAATTAAATATAGTTCGGGCTGGAGCTAAAACTGGCTTGGCTAAGTTGAAAGTTAGCGAAATTGACTTAAAAGAAGTAATTAAGCTGGTCAAATCTGGAGATTTAAGTAAAGACAAAAAGTACACCTATTACCTTCAAGATAAGAAAAACATAGACTTAAATTGGAAAGTGCTCAAAGACGTTGTCTATGTTTCTTGTGATGACAACTTAGTGAATGTAATCAAACCAGAAAAAGCGAACGAGTTCTTGGCGAAGCATGGAACTTATGAAGCAGATCATATAAAGACAGAATTTGGGCACTATACCGATAAGTCAGTAATGAGTAGTTCTAAATCTTTTTTTGTTGTTGGCCCTGAAATTACTTCTGAAGTTCTTGAAGAAAGTATGAAACGCCAGGAGAAAATAAAGAAAGAGTTTGTTAAACTAATGACTGTAGAATAATGAATTATCTGGGAATACTTATTTCAACAGCAGTTAGTTTTATATTTTTAGTTTCGGTGTTTTATCCAATGGAAAAAATGTTTCCTGCTAAGAAGGGACAAAATTTTTTTAGACCTAATTGGTTATTAGATTTTTGTTTTTTTATTGGACAGTATTTTGTGTTTGGAGCATTAGTATTATGGGCATTAGGATATTTTGAGGAGTAT
The DNA here is from genome assembly GCA_013214425.1 of Flavobacteriaceae bacterium. Classification (GTDB taxonomy): domain Bacteria; phylum Bacteroidota; class Bacteroidia; order Flavobacteriales; family Flavobacteriaceae; genus DT-35. Next base: position 16,788 of record JABSPN010000009.1, read on the forward strand.
TTAGGGATCATTATATCACAAGAATTCAGAACAAAAGTTACCGCTCAACCTTGGTGGTTACAAACTATAGAGGTGATCCTTTTAAGTGATTTGTGTATTTATTGGTTCCATAGATTACAACATAAGATTCCATTATTATGGCGATTTCATAAGGTTCATCATAGCGCCAAGCATTTAGATTGGTTAGCCGCGCATAGAGAACATCCTTTAGATTCAATTTTTACCATAGGAGTAATCAACTTACCGGCGTTTATTTTTGGATTTCCTTTGGAAACATTAGCTGGTTTTATTGCTTTTAGAGGAATATGGGCCGTGTACATACACGCTAATGTTAGGTTGCCTTTTCCATTTTTAAGAAAAGTTATTGGTGCTCCTGAACTGCATCATTGGCATCATGATTTAGATAGAGATGCAGGGAATTATGCCAATATATCACCGCTAATGGATGTTATTTTTGGAACCTATACTTGTCCTGATGCAGAGCCTGAATCATTTGGGATTAAAGAAGAATTCCCACAACATTACGGTAAGCAAATGCTATTTCCGTTATTACCAGAAAAGTGGACTAAGAAGACAGAAGATTAAGTAACTCTTCTGCAGCTTTAAATGGAGAGAGTGTCCCTGATTCAACTTTTTCTATATAAGAACTCAACTTGTTTTTTATCTCCTGATGTTGATAAAAATTATCTTTTAACTGTTCTTCAATAGTTTGTAGCAACCAAAATTTATTTTGCTGAGCCCTTCTGGTTTGAAAGGAATCATTTTTTTGTGTGGTATCTAAAAATTCGGTGATAATATTCCAAACACCATCAATATTATCTTTTTTAATCGCACTACAGGTAGTAACTTGTGGAATCCATCCAGATTCAGCAGGAGGATAAAGTTGTAGTGCTCGTTTAAATTCTGTTCTGGCTAGTTTAGCTCGTTTAACATTATCACCATCAGCTTTATTAATTACTATGGCATCTGCCATTTCAATGATCCCTCTTTTAATACCTTGAAGCTGATCACCAGCACCTGCTAACTTCAGAAGTAAAAAGAAATCTACCATGGAGTGTACAGCAGTTTCAGATTGTCCCACACCTACTGTTTCAACAATTATGATATCATAACCAGCAGCTTCACAAAGCATGATAGTTTCCCTTGTTTTTCTGGCTACTCCGCCTAGAGAATTACCAGAAGGACTAGGGCGTATAAAAGCATCAGGGTTTTTAACTAGATCTTCCATACGGGTCTTGTCACCCAAAATACTTCCCTTAGAAATTGAACTACTTGGATCTACTGCTAAGACAGCAACTTTACTACCTAATGAAGTTAAATAATTACCTAAAGCCTCTATAAAAGTACTTTTTCCAACACCTGGAACACCAGTAATACCAATACGGGCACTTTTGTTGTGATGAGTTAAACAACCCTGAAGAATTTCATTAGCTTTTTCTTTATGTTTATTGTTTTTACTTTCAATTAAGGTGATTGCTTTACTCAAAAAAACAGTATTGCCTGATTTTATTTCTGAAATATATTGAGAGCTATCAATAGGCTTAACTTTTCCTTTGATATTCGGATTTACACTTGGTGGTTGTTGAATACCATCTTTTTCGTGTAAGGCTGAGGTATGTTTTTCTTCTTTACTCAAAACAAATTCTATGTTGTAAAAATAGTTCTTTTTGATCTTTTCAGAATTATTTAGAATGAAAATAAATTCATTTCTTGAAATCGGATTCAGGTATTTCTACTTGATTTTATCTCAAAGTGATCAACTATTTTAGAGAAAATTATTCAACCACTTAAATCAACAAATTATGGATGGAACCCTTTTTCAGCTGGTAAAAGATGTCACGACTGACAACCTAAAAGACGCCATGCAACAAGCAATTGAGATAGAAATTGCAACAATTCCGGTATATTTATTCACCTATTACTCTATCAAAAGAACACAAAATCAGAGTCAATTACAACAAACAATTTTTAATGATTTTAAAACTTCTCAAAAATTGAAGAAGAACCCTATTTCTGATACAGAGTTAGATGAAGCGGCAGAGACACTAGCACGTTATATCATGGTCTTTGCTAACAAAGCAGGCGCCTTAATTATGAGTGTAGCCATAGAAGAAATGCTACATATGGCCTTGTCATCTAACATTAAAAATGCTTTAGGGAAATATGGTGGACTTCCAGAGTTAGTCAATAAAACCCCAAAAGTATGGCCCGCCTATTTACCTGGACATATACCATCATTCCCTATTAACAGAGCTAAACTTAGTTTAGATCAATTACATACTTTTTTATTGATTGAAAGCCCATTACCGTTTACTGATGGAGGGCATGAAAAAGGAGCAGTGATAGAATATCAAACCATTGGCAAATACTATGACATGATTATCGATTGTATCAAAAATAATCTAAAGGATTCTGATTTTGATGGGAAAGCCCCTCAATTAATCTCGAGTCAGTATTACAACCAAAACAATATTGATACGATTTATTATGATAAAGATCACAAGCCTCAATTTGCTAATGGTAATCATAGTGGAGGTTTGATACATGTTAAAAGTATTGATACTGCCTTGGAGGCGATGCATGAGATTATTGAACAAGGAGAAGGAGCCTCCCATACAACTAAGGATGAAAAGAAAAAAATCGGTAATCACTTAACGACAGATGGTAAAGTAGTATGTCCGATGGACGACAAATTCAATCCGCTTTCATATGATGATAAGGAAAAGGATGAGCTTTCTCACTTTGATAAGTTCTTAGATATTTATTGTTCAATAGAGAGAGAGAATGCTAAAATTGAAAAATTCTTAGGAGTAGATTCATTTGATTTTACAAAGTACTTTGTGAAGAATTTACCAGAGAATCCAAAGACTTCAGATTATCCAGAAGCAATTCAGAAAATCTCTAACCTAACCAATGCCATCTATACCTACTTGTTTATTATGACTGAAGCTTGTTATAAAACAGATGGGCATAAACAATTTGAAATATTCATGTTTGGTATTCACAAATCAATGATATGGTTGTTGGATAATTTAGCAGGAACGATGTCTGGATTGACCTATATTAATCCAAGCGGACAATTGTCTAATGTTTCAGTGACGTTTGAAGATTATCCATTTAATAGATCGACTAGTCCGAAATCACAAATCATAGCATTGGCTAAAGAAGCGATGAGTGTTGGGAATACAATTGGACAAGTTATTATGAATAGGATTCAAGATCTACCAGATGTTCCTTTAGAGTCGTATTTAGAAAATCAATCAGCAACTAATTAAAAAGAGAAAACATGCAAGAATTAAAATATATATCAATGGATAATGGATGTGGATCAAGTGGGTCTGTATCTAATGGCTGCGGTTCAAGTGGTTCAGGAAGTTCGGGGTCAAATGGCGGCGGTTCAAGTGGTGCAGGAAGTTCGGGTTCTAATGGCTGCGGTTCAA
>JABSPN010000090.1 GCA_013214425.1 Flavobacteriaceae bacterium
GAGGATAGTGATTACAACAATGAGGGAATAGAAATGGTTGACGACATTTCGGATTGCGATGTTGTATTTGGTGTTAAAGAAGTTCCAAAGGAAAATCTTTTACCTAACAAAACCTACTTTTTCTTTTCTCACACGATTAAAAAACAGCCCTACAACAGAAAATTACTCAATGCAATTCTTGACAACAATATTGAGCTATATGACCATGAAGTGATTACTAAGGAAAACGGTGCAAGACTAATCGGTTTTGGACGTTATGCAGGTATTGTAGGTGCTTACAACGGATTTAGAGCTTACGGAAAAAAGTATGGTCTATTCAACTTACCCAAAGTAGAATCTTTACCAGATAAAAAAGCCATGGAAGCTGAATTGGATAAGATCAGCTTACCTAAAATGAAAATTTTATTAACTGGTTTTGGTAAAGTTGGATTTGGAGCTAAAGAAATTTTAGATCACCTAAAGATTAAACAAGTTGCCGTTGAAGAGTACTTAAATACCGACTTCGACCAAGCAGTTTACTGTCAGGCAGATGTAATGGATTACAACATCAGGAAAGATGGTGAGTCTAAAGGTAAGCGTGATTTTTATAACAATCCGGAGCAATACCAATCAAACTTTATGCGCTTTGCTAAAGTGACAGATTATTTTGTTGCCGGACATTTCTTCGGAGATGGTTCTCCGTATTTATTCACTAGGGAGGATGCAAAGGCGGCCGACTTTAATATTAAAGTAGTAGCAGATGTGTCTTGTGATATCGATGGGCCCGTAGCTTGTACAATTAGGCCTTCATCGATTGCTGATCCAATTTATGGATACAATCCAGAAACTGAGTCTGAAATCGATTTTATGGATAATAAAGCGATTGTTGTAATGGCAGTAGATAATTTGCCTTGTGAATTACCAAAAGATGCAAGTGAAGGTTTTGGAGAGATGTTTTTAGAACACGTTATCCCTGCTTTTTATAATAACGACAAAGACGGAATTTTAGCTAGAGCTAAAATGACTGAAAACGGGGCACTAACCAAGCGATATAGTTATCTACAAGACTATATAGACGGTAAAGAATAACGAGAAGTTTGGCGTGAGTTCGAGTGATTCTTCAGAATTTTATGAAGAAGAATTGTATCGAGAGCCAAGCCATAAATTATAAATCAAAAACCGCGATGCTTAGCACCGCGGTTTTTTTATTTGTTAGAAGTTAAAAGTCCTTTAAAGAAAAGGAACAGGAGGTATAAAAAACTCCCGAAACCAAGGGTGACACCCCAGGTTTTAAATCGATAAGCTGGATCAAAACAGCTGGTCATAATATCCTGAAATAAAGCAATAGGTTGTGAGAACAATTCCCAAGAGTTCCAGCGCAAGAAACGCCCTAAATAAATCCCGAAACCGCTTAGAAATGCTACACAAAAAACCGTGATAATAGCCGCTTTAATTGTCCATCGTTTTTTAATGATTTCATACATGTCTATAATCGACAAAATTCCCATCAGTAATCCGTTCCAGGCGAAGACAAAAATCATAAAAGCATCAAACCAAATGATGTAATCATTTTTGGTCTTTAAATGCATCAAATCGGTGATTATATAAGGCGCATTAGGTAAAAACAACAACCAAAAACCAAAGGCAAATACAATCATAAAAGTCGATTTTCTGGCCCATTCAGTGTGTTTAAGAACTTGTGTAATTCCGTAGGGAATTGTCGCAAGGAATAGATTCCACACCAGAAAAATATAGCCGATAGTTTCGGTTCTTTTTATCCTGAAGGTGATGATGGCCAGACTAAAACCAATAGAGAGCAAGAGCACTCTATTGATTTTTTGAGACCATATTTTTTCAACAAAACTTACTTTATTATCCATTTTGCCAATCTATTTTTCTTGAAATAAACATTACAATAGCCAAGATGACAAACAAGCCAATACTTCCAACCAATAACGCATAGTTTTCCATTTGTATAATCACAAAGATAAAGCTGTAGAGTGCTAATAGGGAGGTTCCAATTAGAATAGGAAACTTAAAATTCTTCAGGATGGATTTAGAATATAAAGTAATGAGTCCAATAACGGCGCTTCCTGCAATAATATAGGCTTTGATAAAACTACTGTGTTCTGAAATAGCAATGAGTAGCGTATAAAACATGGTAAGCGCAATCCCGATCATTAAATACTGAAAAGGATGAATATGAATTTTACTCAAGGTCTGAATTAAGAAAAAGAATAGGAAAGTCAGGGCAATCACCATAAATCCGTATTTGGCTGTTCGTTCATTTTTTTGATACTCATCAATTGGGAAAATAAACTTAGTTCCGAAAGCATAAGAAGTAATGTTGGGAATAGAATTAAATGATTGCTGTGCAAAAGATCGATTCACTTGTAAGACTTTCCAATTGGCTTTAAAACCATTTTCTGTGACTTTCTCTCCATCATTTTGCGGAAGGAAGTTTCCGATAAAACTAGGATCAACCCAGTTGGATTGCATTTGTGCTTCAGTAATTTTTCCAATGGGAACAATTTCAATACTCTCACTACCGTTATAAGCTAATTTAAAATTAAAATTACGGTCTTTTCCTATGGGTAAATCTTCAACTTTAATAAAACTACTCTCTAAGATATCAAGCGTATTAGCATAGTTGTTTTTTTCAATAAAACTGGCTTCAAAGGCATAATTGGAGTTGTTTATCTTCATTTTCACATCGCTTTTGATCCCTTTTAAGTTGGTGGTTTTGATCAATAATGTTGTCTGTTCCCATAAGATGTCTTCCTTTTTTATTTTCTTGATCTCAAAGTTGGGCTGCGTAAAAGTTCCGTCGATATCAAATTCAGAAGTAAACACAACCGATTTAAAATTATTGCGTTTCTTTTCTCTGGAATTAACTTTTGTATTTACATTCAAAGTTTCAGGAAAAAAATAGCCGTAATTCAATATCGCCTCACGTTGTACCTCATAACTTTTATTAGCTTCATTATAAATAGAAGTTTCTTTATAGGTCTTATAAGGTACTTTCAAAATTGGTCCGTATAAAATGACATTATTTCCCCACTTAGAATTGATTTCACTAATCACATCTTTTTGTCGGTATTCCCGTTCTCGAATGAGTTCTTTGATAAAGGCCAATGGAATGAGTAAAATCAAGATCAAGATTTTTATCATAATCATCCTTGCAGTAATTGAAGTACGTAACCAATGGCTGAATTTTCCTGTTTGTTTTTGTGGTATTTGTTCCATGTTTAAGAAATTTTATTTTGAAATAATTGCTTTTGATATAAGGTGAAGAGATTAGTGTTGAAAACAAATAACCTCAGGTCTTCTATCGAAATATGTAATAGCGATTTAAAGTCCATGTTATGAAATGCATTTGCTTGTTTACCAATATGATAAGATTTGATGTAATAGTCTATATAATCAGGAAGTAGGAGCGTGCCTAAAACAATTGCGCCATACATATACGGGCTCCTTTTTCCATTGCCAAAACTCAGGTATTGAAGAGCAATCTCATCTTCAACTTTTACAGAATAGTTTGTCAAAGTGTGGTAAGCATCGTGAGACTCAACTTTTGGAATTAATTCGAAATTGTGTTCTTGTAGAAATAGGCCTAAATGATAACCAAAACTCTGCTTTGGATAAGCTAATAACTCCTCTCGATTGATTTCCCAGGCCTGATTTCTCTTAAATAATGAAGTATATATTTTTTGAGAAACTTCAAATGACCACATGATAAATTCTTTTCTTATTCTCATTTTAAAAGTACTTTGTATTTCAAAGTTAAAAGGTAAAAAAAATTGGTTATGAATTTTTGATCAGCTTTTCCAATGCTTCGATATGCTTTTTGAATGCTTCTTTTCCTTTTTTAGTTGCTTTGTATTTTGTGTTAGGTTTTTTTCCAATGAACTGTTTTTCAATTAAAATAAACGACTCTTTTTCCAATGCTTTAATATGACTAGCAAGGTTTCCATCTGTCACGCCTAACAACTCTTTTAATGTGTTGAATTCTGCATGATTATTCACCATAAGAACCGACATAATTCCTAATCTGATTCTATGGTCAAATACCTTATTTATATTTAAAATAATATTCTTCACAAGTTTTATTTTCTGTCGTATTTAAAATACATCAGACTTCCGTAGATGATATGCATGACACCAAAGCCAATAGCCCAAAAATACAAACCATAACCTAAAAACTGGGTATTAATGAGTCCAAGAATAATATTAGTTATCCCAAGGTATTTAACATCTCCTAAGGTGTATTTGCTTGCCGAAAAACAGGCCAAACCGTAAAAAATCAACGTGATAGGAGCTACCAAACCAATTAATCCATATTGCATCATCACTAAGGTGAGTATTCCTCCTGAAAATAACGGAACACAAAAATTGAAAAGCAATCTTTTTGTAGTGGCGTCCCAAATTTTGGCGCCATGCTTTTTCGCTTTTATAGACGACAAAATATAGGCAGTGATAACCGCTACGACCAAAATAATCATTGCAAGGATCAATAACTTAAAGCCCAATGGATGTTGTGCATATCCATTAATTAGACTTTTTATCAAACTCGTTTCATGATATTCAAACGTTTCAATACTTTCTTTAAGATCATAAATCCATCCATAGGCTATACCGGCACCAATTAATGCATAAATTCCAGCCAGGATTCCTGATAAACCACTAAGGGAAATAAATCGGGATGATTTATTCATTAAATCTTTTATCTCAGAAATGTCTTTTAGGTAGTCTTGTTGAGTCATAATTAAAAGTACTTTGAATTGCAAAGTAATAAAATAAAAAAAAGCTAACCAAAGAAATCAGTCGGAAATTTTAAAATCCAGTACAGAAACATTGTTTATATACAAAGTGAGATACGGATCTTTTTTTGCTGGAATGATTGTTTCATAATAGCCATTTTTTGTAGTAAAAATCAATGGTCTTGTTTGAAGTTCAGAATCAAAAGCATAAAATATTTTTATATTTTCAGGAATGTCTTTGAAACGTAATATGATCGTATTCTCCGAACTAATCTTGATGGTTCCTTGATATGGATTCGATAGACTTAGATCATAAAAAAATGCGTGACTGTAATAGACAGGATAGGAGAAGAATTCTTTTTTTGTGACTTTGTTTTCTTGTAATTGCCATTTTTCATACTTCGGAAAATGAGTCAAGATTAAGCGTTCTGGATCTGCAAAAAAGAAACCGTCATTAAATTCGTGATTCCATCCATTACCACTTAAATATCCTGAAGCCCATGTAGTATCTACCAGTTTCCATTCCCCGTCAATTTGTACGGCATTCCAGATATGATCCATAGCTTCTCTATTGGTGCCTATTTCTTTGGGTTGTGTTTTTGTATAGCCTCTAATGACATCAGAAATAATACCTAAATCATCACATATTTCTTTAAAGATTAAGGAATAACCTTCACAGACTGTTCGTTTATGTTTCCATGCTCTGTTGATTACTTTTAAATCGATCGCTCTTAATTTCTCCTGAAGTTCTTCTTCAGTTTCGTAAATAATTTTTCCGGAGTAATTAATATACTGATATTCATTAATATCATAAACAATATGATTAGCCAACCAGGTAAAAGCAGCTCTAACCTGTTGTTCTTCAGAGGAGAAATCGGATTTAATACGTTTACTCAATACCGAAACATCAGAAAACGTGCTGGGATAGGTCGATACTTTTTGATCAACTTTCGCATAATCTTGTCCAAAAGCTCCGGGACTTACAAGCAGAACTAAGAGGAATAATAATCGCATATTCTTTTTAACGTATTCAAGAACTATTTATTTTAGTTCAAATAACTGTACTTTTGATTGTCATAATAAATATACCATATTGAATCCAGTAGAACACTATATTTTAGCGCTAGATGAACCGTATCAGTCTATTTCGTTTTATTTGCGAGGTTTGATCAAGAAAACCTTACCAGAAGCAGAAGAGAAATTCAAATGGAATTGCCCTTTTTATGATTTTAATGGAAAATATATGTGCTATATTAATTTCAGGAAAGATAGAAAACTAGTTGATCTGGCTTTTGTTCAGGGAGTACATTTAACAAAACATCCAGAACTACTAATAGACGGAGAGAACCGAAAACAAATACGTTCTGTTCGAATTAAAACCTTAGAAGAAGTTCCGGAGACTAAAATTCAAGAGCTTTTAATAGAGGCTTCTTTGCTACAATAGAATTATGGCTATTTTTGTATTATGAAAAAACTACTGGTATTATTATTACTGATCATTACTTGTTTCTCTTGTAAAGAGGAGCCTAATAAAACAACTTCGACTATTGTTAAGAATGAACTCTCCGGACCTGCTCTTGGAACGAGTTATTCCATACAGTTTTTAACCGATAAGGAAATTGATTTTTCTTCAACAATAGACAGTTTATTTACTGTTGTCAATACATCAATGTCGACCTATCAAAAAGATTCAGATATTTCAAAAATCAACAGGAATGAAGCTAATGAAGTAGATGCACATTTTATACGGGTATACAATAAAGCTCAGGAAATATATGAGAAGACAGATGGTATTTTTGATCCTACCATTGGTGTCATGGTGAATGCCTGGGACTTTGGCCCTCAAGGAGCTGTTGAAAGTCTAGACAGTTTAAAAATTGATAGTTTAATGACAGCCGTAGGTTTTAAAGACACACAATTATTAGGAAATAAATTGATGAAGAAACACCCTCAAACGTTTATTGATTATAATGCCATAGCCAAAGGCTATACGGTTGATTTAATATCGGAGTTTCTAGAAGAACAAAACATTGACAATTATATTGTTGAAATAGGAGGAGAGATTCGTTGCAAGGGGAAGAACTTAATAAAAGATAGTTTGTGGACTATTGGGATAGAAGACCCCAATTTTGACGGGTCTCGTTCTCATAGTAAAGTGATTTCCTTAACGAATCAATCAATGGCAACTTATGGTTCTTATCGAAAGTTTAAGCTTGACCAAAATGGGTAGCTCTACTCACATATTATCGATAGCAAAACAGGATACCCGAGCAAGACGAATGTACTCAGTGTTTCTGTTATTACTGAAGATTGTATGACTGCAGATGCTTACGCGACAGCGTTTAAAGCGATGGGAATTACTAAAACTCAAGAGTTGGTGAAGAAAGAGAATTCCTTACAAGTATTTTTCATCTATGAAGATGAAAGCAAACAATTACAAACGCTTTCGCTTAATGGTTTTCCTGAATAGTCGTATTATCGCTTTAGCGCAAAATGTCCTGATTTTTCTTTGGGAACACCATTTTCTAAATAGTCCACTTTAAACCAATAATCTGAGGAAGGAGCTTGATTACCATTATAATTTCCATCCCATCCTAGGTTACTGTTTTTAAGTACTTTTAAAAGTTTTCCGTAGCGATCAAAAATCTGGATACGAATATCAGAGACAAATTCTTGTTGCGGGATATTCCAATAGTCGTGAATTCCATCTCCATTTGGAGTAAAGAAGTTAGGGCAATTAAAACGAATTCCAATTTGCAATTGGAATTCTGAAATATCAAAACATCCAAAATCTATCTGGCTTGTAACTCTGGCATAGATTGTTTGTCCATCCATCCCTTGATACAAATTTGGTAAGACATTAGTTTGAGCAATGGCATCACTCAAGCTAGCATAATATGATACGTCTACATCTACCTGACCATTTATAATGGGATCATTATTTTCACTAAGATCAAATTCAGAAGTATTGCTATTTGGAGTTTGGGGTGCTAATAATGTATTTCCATCAAATGCTGAAGGCGCTTCAAAGAAGGTAGCACTTCCAATCCATTCTAAATCAAAGCTACTAAAACAATAAAATACTCTTCGTTAGGTTGAACAGTAAGCCATTCTACAAAGCCATTTCCATTTGCGCCAGGTCCTTCAGAATCATCAGAATTACTCCCATTCATCCCTGTTTGATTACTACTTTGTCCAGCAGCTTGTGGATTGGTGGTCGAACATCTGATCGCTTGACCAATATTACCACAGGAGACATTAGGCCCAAATACAAAGAAATCGTAGTCGATCGTAATAGAGCTACTGGTAGGGGTAAGGATAAATCCTAAAGTTCCTCCGTCTTTAATTTTTATTTTAAGCCATAAACTGTTGTTTTCCTGACTTTGGCATGAATTGGAGTTCGATAATTCTTGAGTTCCTGCACCAACAGCGTTGGAACTAATAATTCCATTTCCGCATACATTAATGGCATTAGCACAATCGTTAGGAGATTGAGCATTAGCAAGTAGGTTAAGTAGCAACAACGTTACTAGGGCCATAACATTCTTCCTCATGATTGATATTTTAGTTTTTATAACACAGGGGTAAGATCTCATTTGGGGCTAAACAATATCTTGTTACCTGTTCTTGATTTAAGGTGTTCGAATAATCTATTTCTTTGACCTCAAATCCAATAGAGCGCAATTTATCAAAATAATCTTTACCATAGATACGAACATGATCATATTGTCCAAAAATTTTCGCTCTTTCTTTTTTGTCGGTTATACTGTCGTTTTCATACGTTTGTTCACGAGTTAAATCCTGAGGTATTTGAAAAATTCCCATTCCTCCTTTTTTCATAACACGAAATAATTCTTTCATCGCCTGGGTATCATCAGGAATATGTTCTAAAACATGATTGCAAAATACATAGTCGAAACTTTCATCTTCAAATGGGAGCTTGCAAATATCAGCTTTAACATCTGCAAGAGGAGAGAGCAAATCGGTGGTGAGGTACTCTAAATTTTGTTGTTTCCTGAATCGTTTATAAAAAGCTTGTTCAGGAGCGACATGTAATAAGGATTTGACTTCAGGATTAGTGAAAAAATCAGTTTCGTTTTTTAAATAGAGCCACAGCAAACGATGCCTTTCTAAAGATAGGGTAGACGGTGATAATACATTATTTCTTTGCGTCCCATATCCATAAGGAAGAAAGGTTTTAAAACTCTTTTCGTCAATCGGATCAGTAAATTGAGAACCTCTAAGAATATAAGCAATTAGGGGTCTTACTAAGTAGCTTAACCTGATTAATATAGGTCTTGGAATCGTATTTAATATGAGTTTGAATAGTTTTTTCATTTCAACTCCTGAAATAAACTAAACTGGTTTTCTGAATTCATCCTCTTCATTACTTTCCATACCTAAGGCTTCGTAGATATAATCGAAAGTAGATAATAATTGAGGTTTTCCATCAACTATAGCGACATCATGTTCAAAATGAGCAGAAGGTTTTCCGTCTAAAGTTAGTATTGTCCACCCATCTCTCAGTTGTTTGATTTTATGCGTCCCCATGTTAATCATAGGTTCTATGGCAACAACTAAACCTTCTTTAAAACGCTTTCCTCTGCCTCATTTTCCGTAGTTAGGCATATGCGGATCTTCGTGCATCTTTTTTCCTAAGCCATGACCTACCAATTCACGAACTACTCCATAACCGTGTTTTTCGCAATGTTGTTGTATGGCAAAACCTACATCTCCTACACGATTGTGTTCTTTGAATTCACGAATTCCAACATAAAGACTTTCTTTAGTAACGTCGAGTAATTTTTTAGTTTCAGGATCAATACTTAACTTATTGCCGAGCCATATAAATTCATGGAATAAAAAACATCCGGTATTTATTTTTTTATATTTTTCATAAATTTGGTGATGTTCTGCCCAGTATCCTGCAGCAGTCAGA
>JABSPN010000091.1 GCA_013214425.1 Flavobacteriaceae bacterium
CAAGGTGAAGAGTGAATTAGAAAAAACTGCTATTGCAGCAGCTTTTATTAAGTTTAAAACTTAATACTCTCTCTTTTTGTTGAGCGCTTCCATCTCTTCTAAATGTTGTAATGGTATAACTTTTAGGAAAGATGGATGTTGTTCGATAGCATATTCAATTTTCTCTACTATTGATTCAATAGAGTCATTTTCATAATCTATATCAAGAGGTTTTTTAATCACCATCGATTGGAGAATCCCTTTCTTTTTAACCACTAATCCCTTTTTATCAAAAGAACGTCTAAATCCGTCTATAACAATAGGAATCACTATCGGTTTATAATTTTTAATGATATGGGCTGTCCCTTTTCTTATAGGTTTAAAAGGTTTTGTTGTTCCCTGCGGAAATGTAATAACCCATCCATCATCAAGCGCTATTTTGATATTGTTGGTATCCTTAGGATTAACTTCTCTCTGAATTTCCTTTCCCGAAGCTCTCCAGGTTCTATCAACAGAAACAGAACCTGCATAAGCCAGAATTCTAGGCAATAAACCCGCTTTCATCGTTTCTTTAGCTGCAACAAAGTATATATTTAGTTTGGGTTTCCAAAGGTATCCCACATTTTTAATTGAATCTACTCTACCACTTAAGGACGCATTAAATACATGAAACATGGCTGTTACATCGGCAAAATAAGTTTGATGATTCGATACAAACAGTACATTGGTATTGGGTAAGTCTTTAAAAATTTCAGACCCTTCAATTTGTAATTCATTAAATCCTCTATACCTTCTATGCGTTAGCACTCCAAAAACTTGAATAAGCAATCGCTTTAAAAAGAGAATATGTCCGAAAGGATTTTTCTTAAATAACCCCATTTATCTTAATTCCTGATTGTAACAAATGTAATCAATTCCTTTCAAGGTTGTTTGTTAATATATCCTTAATTTCACTAACGATCATAGCTGTAGCTCCCCATAGAACTGGTTCTGTAAAAGTAAAAACTGGTACATCTATATCAACTGCATAAGATGTGGTGATCCTTTTTGAAGATACATAATGTTCACTTAAAATATCTTTGATCGGGATTTGGATTAACCTTTCAACTTCTTCTTCTTGTAAGATAAATTCTGGGGTATGTCTCATATAACCCATAAAGCTTTTTACCACAAAATTGCTGGGTGGAATGTAAATATCTGAAAGCTGTTTAAACACCTTAACATCAACTGGATTCACTCCTATTTCTTCTTCTGTTTCTCTTAAAGCAGTTGCTTTAAAGTCTTTATCTTCCTCTTCTTGTTTACCACCAGGAAAGCCAATCTGATTAGAATGTACACCTTTATAAGTTTTTCTTAAAATAAAGGCCATATACATCTGTTCCTCTTTGGGGTAAAATAAAGCTAGGACCGCCGACTTTTTAGGTTTTCTTTTATCAATATCAAATTGCTTCCCCAATTTCTTTCTCATTTCAGGAGCCATTTTAAATTGAGAATCTATACCCGGTAGTTCCGATTTTCTTATTTTTGGAATGATTTCTAAGAAATGTTCAAAATTCATTATGAAGAAGTTTTTACTACTTGTATTAATTACCTTTTCTTTTCTAGGGTGTGAAAATAACGAATCAAAACCGAAACCAAAAACGCCTAAAGTTAAAGAGAAAAAAGAAAAAATAAAGTTCTATACCAATGAAGAGGTTGAAGCTGAATTGCGTACTGTAATTGACAAAAAAACTGCCGTAGAGTTTTTAACCGAATATGGCAAAGAAAATCCGGAGACAAAAGTAAGACTCAAAACCAGATTAGGCGATATTGATATTTTGTTGTACAAAGACACCCCATTACATCGTGCCAATTTTATTTACCTGATCAAAGAAGGATATTATAGTAACACACAATTTCACAGAGTTGTAGAAGATTTTATTATTCAAGCAGGTAGATCAGATACACCTGAAGCGGGTGAAATGAGAAAACGAATTGGAAAATATACAATACCTGCAGAGTTTAATGGTAAAAGACACCATAAAGGGGCAGTAAGTGCTGCAAGGCAGTGGCAATTAAATCCGAAAAAAAAATCAGACACTTACGAATTCTATATTATCATTAATAAAAAAGGAGCGCATCACCTGAATAACGAACATACCGTGTTTGGAAGAGTGATTAAAGGACTAGACGTTGTCGATAAAATTGGTCAACTAGAAACTTTTAAAGAATGGCCTATTGAGGAAGTGCATATTAAAGCAATTGTTTTGGAGTAAAAAATGATCAACTAATCCTAAGTGTCATTCTGGATGAGTATAACGAAATGAAGAATCTGTTTTACTTTAATGTATTGTTGTTAGATTCTTCGCTTTCAGCCTTCCTAGCTAAGCTACTATGAAGAAAGAGGCTGCTCAGAATGACTTATAGTTCTGAACTAAATACGCTACATATTTTGTGTGTAATAATTGTAATCTTTTAATATTTTACTGATAAAAACCGCATCATTTCTTTCCTGATTTTTAATCCCGGTAACTTCCTCAATCTTGGAACGCAACTTAATTAAAACAGAATAATCTCGATTCTTCCTCACCAGAGCAAAAGTTTCTTTAATAATTCTGGCATCGTTATCAGATAACTTAATTACCGCTGGATAAGTTGGCACATAATCCTGACTTATCTCTTCTAAAATAGTATGAGAAATATTGATTTTGTTCTTCAGGCTCACCACACCTGTACCGGCTACAATATCTCCAATACGTTGCGTCTTTTTACTGATCACTAAAAACAGGAACCCTACTATTGGGCCAAACATCATACACAGAAAAATCAAGTCTAATGAAGAATTGAAAAAGATGAGTAAGGTTGTAAAAAGATAAATATCAATCATTCTAAAAAACCAACGGATCAAAAAATCGAGAAAAGTAGTTTGGTAACCATCTAATTTCACCACTCTTATTTTCATGATTTTTTTACCAATGGTTTGCCCTTGAAACAGTGATTCTAAGGTAAGGGTATAGAAAATCATTGGGATGTTTAGAAGAAAGTGAATGGCTTTAATTTCAAAACCATCCTGGGCATTATCATAGAGTCGCCCAGCTTCTAAAAAGATATAAATAAATACCCAATAGGCTATAAAAACTAAAAAGTCTAAAATAAAAGCCAACATGCGTTCACCAACCGTAGCAACAGTGAAATCTATCTTAACATTTTGGGTAGTATTTATTTGTAGCTGACTCATAATTTATTTACATTAGCTATCCATGAGAGAAGTAGCCTTTATTAAGCAAAATAAAGAAAAATGGTTGGATTTCGAGCAATCCCTTGATCGTAAAAATTCAAAAAGTCCAGATGAGCTGGCTTCTCTTTATATCCATTTAATGAATGATTTGGCTTATGCCCAAACCTATTATCCGAAGAGTAAAGTCGTACAATACCTGAATGGATTAGCCTCTAAAGCCTATCAAAAAATCTATACAACAAAAAGAGGTAATAAGAATATCCTACTGTATTTTTTCTTAGAAGATGTACCTTCTTTGATGTATAAGTACCGTAGGTATGTTCAGATATCGTTTATTTTCTTTTTTGTTTTTGCTGCTATTGGAGCTATTTCCTGCGCCTATGACTCAGAGTTTGCCCGAAGCTTTTTTGGAGATCATTATGTCGATACTACTTTGGAAAATATTAAAAATGGTAGACCTATGGCAGTCTACGAAGGAGGTTCGGCATGGTCTAGTTTTATTGGAATTACCGAAAATAATATTACCGTTGGAGCTAAAGAATTTCTTTCTGGAATCTTTTTAGGTCTGGGAACAGCCTATATTTATATGTACAATGCCGTTATGGTAGGAACTTTTCAATTTTTCTTTTTCAAGCACAATTCTTTTTGGGAAAGTGTTCAGGGGATTTGGATTCATGGAACCTTTGAAATCTTTGCCATGATCATTGAAGCAGCTGCTGGTTTTATTATTGGGGGAAGTATTCTATTTCCTAAAACACTATCCCGATTTAATTCTTTTAAAATTGGGATTCGAGATGCTTTCAAGATTTTCGCCAGCACTCTACCGTTTACTATTATCGCCGGTTTTCTAGAGGGATATGTCACGCGTTTTGCAAACGACATGCCTGCTATACTCAAAATTGTAATTATTTTAATTTGCGCAACTACAATTGTGTATTACTATTTAATATATCCGTTTAAACTAACTAAAAAACTACAACATCAACATGCAATTACTAAAATCTAGAAACTTTGGAGATTATTTTAACGATACCTTCAATTTTTTAAAACTTAACGGGAAACATCTTTTCAAAAATTATTTAATAATTAATGGTGTGATCACCATTCTCATAGTATTGTTGTTTAGTTCTTTTTCCCTGATTTTTATCGGAGAATCAATGGCCGATTTTGAAGAGAATTTTGATGCCGAATTCCGACATATGTTTGCCAATAACGCAGGTTTATTACTCCTGTGGTTTTTTGGTGTTTTTATTATTGTTATGCTGTTAAATATAGTTAGCTATTCATTTTTTCCTGTATATCTCGAATTGTACAATAAGAATAACTCAACCGATTTTACCACCAAAGATGTTGTTGACGGTATCGCAAAGAAATTTAGTAAAGGAATAAAATACATGCTAGGAATGATCCTTATTGGTTTGCCACTTGTGATTGGCTTAGCCCTTGCGATTTTGATCACTATTTGTACCTTAATAGGAATTTACATTCCAATAGCGTTTTTCAGTTTATTAGTTTATTTCACCCTATTCGAATATTATTTTAATGACGAGAATCGTTTCTTTGATTCATTTGGTAAGGCCTGGAGTTTAATCACTTCTAAATTTTGGCCAACAGTAGGATGTACAGCTATTATAATGTTTGGGATTATGATTATCCAACAAATATTTGATGCTGTTTTTCAATTATCAACTCTCTCGACTAATCTATCGTTTGAACCAACTACTGCACCCGAAGATGTTTGGAATATTATTGGCCCTCAATTCTTGGCAATTTTTGGAACAGCAATGATCGTATATAGTATCTTCTATTTTATAACAAATCTATTCAGTTATCTGAATATGGGTATTATTTATTACTCATTAAAAGAAGAAAATGAACATCTTGCTGATGCAGGAAATGAAATTGATGAAATAGGGAATTTTGAAGCTTAATAAAAGAACATATCTCTTTTTAGTCTTTTGTAGTTTGATACTAAATTCTATGTCAGGACAGATAGGCGAAGTATTCGATGGTGACTATTATTACAATGAAAATAGTGTCTATATCGATGAAAGCACGATGAATACTTTTGAAACTGACGATTCTGATATTGATCAGGCCAACTTTCCGCCTACTTTAAGTGATCGCTATGATGGTAGGGATTTTGAATATCGGGACCCGAAAAAGATCGAAAATCAACAAAACAGCGAGAAAAAAACAAAAGAAACCTCTACTCCAAACTTATCAGGCCTTTTTCAAGTTTTAGAAATTGTAGCCTATGTATTCCTAGTTTTTATTGTTGGATTCGTCTTCTATATGATCATGAATCGTGAAGGCTCCTGGAAATTCGGGAAGTTTTCAGATAAAAAAGTTGTTAAATTAGAAGCCATAGAAGAAGATGTAAAAGACATGAATTTAGAAGAGCTTATTGCTCAAGCTCTAGTCAATAAAGACTTCAGACTAGCCATTCGTTACAACTATTTAAACATCATAAAGTTTTTAGCCACTAAAGAAATTATAAAATATGATCCAGATAAAACCAATTTGGACTATATGAATGAAATATCAAACCAGGAGCAAAAGAGCGATTTCTCCTACTTATCCTATATCTATAATTATATCTGGTATGGGGAATTTGAAATCAGCGAAAAAGAATATCAGGTTGCAGAAAAATCTTTTAATCAATTCATTGTATAATAAAAACCCACATATCAACTTTTTATACAAGGCTATCTCAATAGCTGTTATCTTGCTATTGGTTATGAGTTGTGGTTCTTCTCCTGAAACCAGATGGAATAAAAACCTAAGATCTCATTATAAAGGACCTTTTGGTTTGTATATCCTTCATAAAGAAATTAAAGACTTGGTTAGAACCGATACTGTGATACGAGTTAACAAACATCTTTATGAGTTCTTTGACGAAAAGTATGACTATAAAAAAGAAGTATACACTAGCTCTGGAAATTATCTTTACATCCATGAATATTCGACTAGTATTGATCGTCAAGCTGCTGAAGAATTATTAGTGTGGGCCTCTCACGGAAATAGTGTATTCATATCAGCCAAGAACTTTCCTCTAACCTTAAGAGATACACTAGGTTTTAATGTGGAATGGGAATACTATTCTCAAGATAGTCTTCCTATGACATTGAGTCTGGAGAACAAGGATTTTAAAAAGAGAAAATTTAACTTCTCCAAAGGGATGGAGCCTTCTCATTTCTCTGAATTAGATCCGGAGAAAACAACTGTCCTGGGAAAACAAAAAATTGGTGACTCTACCATGATTAACTTTATAAGAGTACAGCATGTTAACGGTTACTTTTATTTACACACACAACCCATTGCCTTCACCAATTATTATCTACTAAAAGGTGATAATTACAAATACACAGAAAATGCTTTCTCTTATTTACCTCCCGAAGACATTTACTGGGATGATGGAATCATTCGATATAATAGAAAAAACCGTGGCGGTAGCGGCAGTAGAGGTGGAAGTAATTCTTCAGAAAATGATGAATCCTTGTGGACTCCATTAAGCTTTATGTTTGATCAACCTGCATTGGCCTGGGCTTTTTGGTTGGCAGTAATAGGTGTTATCCTATTCATTATTTTTAATGCAAAGAGAAGACAACGTATTATTGCGATCATTAAACCACTGGAAAACACAACAATTAATTTTACCAAAACCATTGGAAACCTATATTATCAAGAACAAAATCACAAGAGTATAGTTGATAAAAAAATCACCTATTTCTTGGAGAAAATTCGAAATAAATATTTATTAGAAACCGATAATCTCAATAGCGAGTTTATTGAAAAACTGCACCATAAATCTGGAAAGAAATTAGGTGAAATAAAACTATTGATACAATACATCATTCGATTAAATCATGCGTACGAATGTTCTGAACAAGACTTGATACGACTCAATGAGTTAATCGAAAAATTCTTTAAAAAATAATACTGTACTATTATGGAAGATCATAACGAAGAACAAATAAACGAGCAAAATCCTGAGGAGAATCAGCCAATAACTAATACTCCTGAAAACACTCCGGTTGAGCCAACAGAAAATGAACCTGCTGCAAGTGCACCTAAACCACGTGCTCAAGAAGAAACATTAGAATTCCAAAGCAGAGTAGATTTACTTGAGCTCCAAGCCAATATAGTTCGTATAAAAGAACAATTACAACGGGTCTTAGTGGGACAGACAGATATGGTAGATTTATTAATTGTATCACTTCTGGCTGGAGGCCACTCACTCATTGAAGGAGTACCGGGTGTAGCCAAAACGATTACAGCTCGATTATTAGCCAAAACGCTAAATATCGGATTTAGCAGAATTCAATTTACGCCAGATTTAATGCCTTCTGATATTTTAGGAACCTCTATTTTCGATATGAAAAAATCTGAGTTCGAATTTAAAAAAGGGCCTATTTTCTCCAATATGATTCTTATTGATGAGATCAATAGGGCACCTGCTAAAACTCAGGCCGCACTATTTGAAGTAATGGAAGAGCGTCAGATTACTATCGATGGAAATAAATTTCCTATGGATCCACCATTCATGGTTTTAGCGACGCAAAACCCTGTAGAGCAAGAAGGAACGTACAGGCTTCCTGAAGCGCAATTAGATCGTTTTTTATTCAAAATAGAAGTAGGGTATCCAACTCTGGAAGATGAAGTAGAAATCATTTCTCGTGAACACCGATTAGAAGACAAACAAAAAATAGATCAAATCGATACTATAATTGAAGCTAAAGATATCATCAAACTTCAATCTATAGTAACTAAAATCAGAGTAGAAGAAAACATTCTTAAATATATTGCTGAATTAGTTGTGAATACACGTAACAATGCCTTTCTATATTTAGGAGCTTCGCCAAGAGCTACCATCTCAATTTTAAAAGCATCTAAAGCCTTTGCAGCGCTTAACGCAAGAGATTTTGTAACTCCTGAAGATATTAAAAGGGCAGCTATCCCAGTTTTACAACACAGAGTTATTGTAACTCCTGAAAGAGAAATGGAAGGAATTACTGCAAAACAAATCATTACTCAAATTATTGAAAACGTAGAGATCCCTAGATAATTATGATTCGGTTTTTCAAAAGTTTATACATACAAAAACGTTTTTTTATCGTGATCGCCATCATGGTTATCCTGTTTGTATTGGCTTTTGTTGTTCCTCTTTTATTTCCAATACTACAGATTGGTCTTATCATCATTGCAGTATTTATTGTACTGGACATTTTCACTCTTTATTTAGTGAAAACTGGAATTAATGGAATACGAGTTTGTCCTGAAAAATTATCTAATGGAGATGATAATAAAATTCAAATTCACATAGAGAACTTTTACACCTTCCCGATTAGTACTATCGTTATTGATGAAATTCCTATTCAGTTTCAGAAAAGAAATTTCCAAATTACACAAAAACTCAAGGCACAAAGTGATCAATTATTCGACTATAAACTCAAGCCTTCTGATAGAGGAGAATATCACTTCGGAAAATTAAATATCTATGTTAGTTCTCCAATTGGTCTGGTTTCCAAGCGATATATTTTTGATGATAAGAAAATGATTCCGTGTTATCCTTCATTTATTCAATTGAAGAAATTTGATTTTGCCTCATTCAGTACTAAAACAGCTGAGCATGGTATTAATAAAATCAGGCGTATTGGTCATACCATGGAATTTGAACAAATCAAAGATTATGTTACTGGTGATGATATCAGATCCTTGAACTGGAAAGCTACTGCGAAGCGAAATCAATTGATGATAAATCAATATACAGACGAGAAATCTCAAGTCGTTTATTCAGTCATTGATCAGGGACGTGTCATGAAAATGCCATTCGAAGGAATGAGCTTGCTAGACTACGCCATTAACGCGACTCTTGCAGTTAGTAATGTGATATTAAAAAAACAGGATAAAGCTGGGATATTTAGTTTTTCTAAAAAAGTTGGGAATATCGTAGTTGCTGAAAGAAGAATGTCTCAGATGAATTATATTATGGAAACACTCTATAATATGAAAACCGATTTCTTCGAATCTGATTATAGTAGATTGTATGCCGATATTAAAAGACGTATCCCAAATAGAAGTTTGTTTATACTGTACACGAATTTCGAAACTCTTGACGGACTTAACAGACAACTACCCTATCTTAAAGCTATCGCTAAAAATCATTTACTTATTGTTGTGTTCTTTCAGAATACTGAACTTAACAAAATTGTTGAGAAAAAAGCCAAAACTGTACGAGAAGTCTATGATAAAGTTGCTGCTGAAAAGTTTATGTTCGAGAAAAAATTAATCGTTAACGAGCTAAAGAAGTTCGGAATTCATTCTATCCTTACTGAACCAGAAAACTTAACCCTTAATACCATCAATAAATACTTAGAAATGAAAGCCCGCGGACTTCATTAATTAATGATGTATTGAGTTAATAAAGGAATGAATTAATGGGGAATTCATACAATTC
>JABSPN010000092.1 GCA_013214425.1 Flavobacteriaceae bacterium
ATTAGTGTTCATTCCAGTGGTTTTAATCATCAGGAAAAAGAGACAGCAATTGGCGAATGATGTAGAAGGAAATCGTATTCGTACTGCCGACAGGTTAGCGAAGAAATTCTTATCAGAAGCTAAAAAGAATTTAGGTCAGAAAGAATTGTTCTACGAGTCGTTACACAAGTCTCTGCATAATTATTTAAAGGCCAAGTTACATATAGAAACATCAGAATTCAGTAAAGAGAAAATCGATCAGTTGTTAACTGAAAAGCAAGTGGAAAATAACGCTATCAAAGAATTTATCTCTTTATTAGAAAGTTGCGAATTGGCGCGTTTTACTCCATCGAATAATGTGACCATGCAGCAGGATTACGATAAAGCAGCCCGAGTGATTAACTTAATTGATAAACAAATTTCATAATGAGAGTATCTGTATTCCATATCATCATGTTGTTTGTGTTTAGTTTAAGCTTTTCACAAAGCAAGAATACGTTTAAAACCGCAAATGAGTTGTACAATAATGGCGACTATGAAAATGCCTTGATTCATTATCAGAAGATTGTTGATAATGGTGAGCATTCTGCATCCTTATACTTTAATATGGGAAATGCCCATTATAAATTAAATCGAGTTGCTGAAAGTATTTATAACTACGAAAAAGCCTTATTGATGGATCCAAACAATGAAGAGATCAAAAACAATTTAGGCTTTGCTCAGAAAATGACAATTGATGCGATTGATGCGATTCCAGAATCGGGGTTCTCAAAAATGTTTAACTCGGCAGTCGGAACCTTTCATTTCGATACCTGGGCGAAAATTGCTATTGTATTTTCTATCTTATTTGTACTGAGTTTTATCGGCTACTATTTTGCCTATCAGACTTCTAGAAAGCGTTTACTATTTATCTCAAGCGGACTAAGCTTACTGTTTTTAGTAGCGAGTTTATTCTTTGCTTATCAGCAGGAATCGTATACCAACTCCATTGTTCAAGGGATTGTTTTTGCTGAAGAGTCTAAAGTGAAGGCAGAACCCAACCTAAGAAGTGAAGAAAGCTTCAAGCTTCATGAAGGCGCTAAAGTAAGAGTCTTAGAATCTGTAAAAGACTGGAAAAAAATTCGCCTGGCTGATGGAAAGACTGGATGGATTTTAGCTGAAGATATTAAAGAGTTATAATATTCTTATCTTGATAAACGTTACTTATTGAGATTATGAAACTTTTTCTACTAACATTATCTATTCTAATTAGCTCCTTTTTAATCAATGCTAATCAATCTCACACTCCTGACAATTTCAATCAAGATTGTCGTAAACACGGATTTAAAGGCCTTGTTAAGACTGCTCATGAAAAATCTATTGATGTCAGTGGGATTTTATTAAATGATGTTTGTGGAATTAGCCACCATCCCGAAGATTTATTGTCTATTTATTATTACAAGTTTAATCCGCAAAGAGACTTAATTGAAAAAGGAACTTTTTATATGCATTTAGGAAAAAAGGTATTAACTCCTGATTTTCTTGACGATTTTCCTTTTGACACAATCAATATGTATACTCCCGACGGAAAACGGCTTGAAAAAAAATATAAAAGTGGAAATCTATTAAGAGAGCTCACTTATTATTACAACAACGGACGCTTTAAAAATAAAATTAGCGAACAGTATATTTTCAACTACAGAAAAGATAATAGCATCAGAAGTATCGAGAGTCATATAGGCTCTATTGACACAACAGATGAAGGCTATGAAAAACTGCTAAAAGGTAAAAAAATTAGTGCTAAGCATATACAATACAGGCTTAAATTCGAAAAAAGCACCTATGACTCTTACGGCAATCAACTAACACATTACAGTGATGAGAAAACTGGAATAATTGAAAAGCAAAATTCTGAATTTACCTATAATGATTACGGGCAACTAACAAAAGAAAAAACTTCTTATTATAGAAATAATAAGCTCCAAAACAAATATACTGAAACCTATATCTACGATGGTAATTGCCATTTAACACAACACAGCTTTTCTCGAGAACAATTTAATGTAAAAGAAAATCGGAATGTAATAGATTCCTTTACCCTAATCTATCAATATGAATATGATAAAGACAATAACTGGGTAAAAAGAAAAACTTTCCAAAGTAATTTAGAGCAAAAGTTATTGGCCTATAAACGTAAATACAGGAGTGAATTTAAACTCTGTTACGGAGAGAAACATCCTCTTTTTGATTTTATCCTTGAAAAAAACTTAGCAGAAATCACAACTCGAGAAATAGAGTACTATTAATTCTTAAATATAATCCGAAGCCTGACATCTTCGATGGAAAGTAAAGAATTGCTTACTTCTTAACTCCTTAACTTATTACTACTTATTCCCCTATAGCATCCTCCAACTGATCTTCCCCTTTTTGAATGATATCAGGAAAAATAGTAAGGGCGAAACTCTTGACTGGTTTATAGAGAATTGACTCATCTAAGGTTTCCTTTCCGACAAAGGGAATGGTGTTATTAGCCTTACTAAAGATCATCAGGATGACGCTCATGATTAATCCGAATTTTAGCACTCCAAATAGTGCGCCCAGAATTTTATTCATGATGCCCAGAGCAGCGAAATCAGCTAGTTTGGTTAATGCTTTTCCGGAAAGGGAAATAACCACCACAATAATGACAAACGTAATCGCAAAGGCAGCGATATTGATATATTTTTCATCCCAGGACACTCTTTCTGTCAGGAAATCTCCTGCGAAATACGAGAAATGAATCGCGCCATAGACTCCGGCAATGAGTGCCACAAGTGAAGCCACTTCTACAAAAAGTCCTTTAGAATAGCCTTTGATTAATCCGAGGAGGAGAATGGCTGCTAATATGATGTCGAATGTATTCATCTAAAAGGTTTGAGCAAAAATATAAAACTTTACCTTTGCATCGTAATTTATCGTTCAAATGGCAAGAGACGAACAATTAAAAGAGCGCTGGGAAGATTTAGTACAAAAACTATCGGATCAATTCGCTGATGGCGACAAACTGGACCTGGATAGTATCATCTATCTGGTTGGGATGCAAGAACTGAGTCAGTTAAACAGGCGTTTTAAAAAGGATGACAAGATCAATTTGATGCATATCGCCATCTGTAAGCTCCTCGAACCCTATGGTTACTACGAATTTGACTATATCGACGAGGAAGGTTGGCCGCATTACCATGTCCGTGAAAAACTTCCCACACTAAAACCTGGTGAACAAAGTGTCTTAATGAAAGAAGCTGTGGTAAATTATTTTGTGGAGAGAGAGTATATTGGGTAGGGTTACAAATTTCCTCTTGGCTTTGAATCCTTTATTATTTGATTAGCAGCTTTTACACAGTACCTAATTAAGTCATGAAATTCATCATTCGAAAAAGTTAATTGTGGGTGTTACTTTTTATTTCTATCAAGCACTAAACACATTCATGCTTCTTAAAAATCAAAACTAGCTATGCTAGGCAACTTATCATAACCATCTTTTGCAAAAAGTTTGTCAATTCGATCAGCAAGAATCTCATGGGGACCATTTCTTTAACCCATTAGATAAGCATATTTTAATCTTATATCGCAATCCAATGGAATCTGAACCTAGTAAAACCCTCCACATAAATCCAGGAATCAACACCAATAAAACAAGAACGCAACATAATTTTAACGATCTCTTCTTATCTCTTTTCCAAATAGCTTTAAACAACTTAAATCCATATACTGGAAAAAGTATAAAAATAAATAATGTTATGAGAAGTAATGCAAAAAATAATTGAGTTTATCTTTTGATTCTCTTTTCCTCCGAAACATTTATAACACCTGCACCATCTACTAAGCAGTATTTGGAAACTTTTTTAAGTTTTATGGTTAGTCGGAAAACGGCCCAGTCCACTCCTTTAACGATGATGTAGTCCC
Source organism: Flavobacteriaceae bacterium (assembly GCA_013214425.1). GTDB lineage: Bacteria > Bacteroidota > Bacteroidia > Flavobacteriales > Flavobacteriaceae > DT-35. Next base: position 3,901 of record JABSPN010000092.1, read on the forward strand.
CATCGATTTGTTCCAGTTCAAACTGTTCAGGATAATCCTGTGCATCCAAAATAGGATCAAAACCCAATCCTAATTCTGGATCTTCTGCTCTGGATTTTATAATCAGATTTTGTAATGATGTTTTAAACTCTTGGGTAAGGTCATTTCTAGAGTTTATCCATTCGAATAACTCTTCATCAGAAGCATAGCCATCACAAAACTTAACATAATCATTAATAAAATCAACCCCAACTTTATAATCAGGATTCTGAGAGACTGAAACTAAGGTCGACAGAGTCAAAAAGATGAGGGATAGATATTTCACTAGACTAGTTTTCTATTAAAAACGATTTGTCTTTACAAATATAATTGAAAATAAAGGACTTCCTTATATAAGAAAACTTTACCATTCAGCGACAGTAAGGCTTCATTGGTCTAATGTAAAATATTAGTTTATCTTTTTAAAAAAACAACAAAAATTTGGATTATTAAATTAGTGCAAACTAAAAAAGTAATACAATACCAAAAACAATAATACTTTAACACAAAGGTATGGTAGAAATTAAGTTTTTTAAGAGGTAGTATAGATTGTAAGAAGAATTCCTGACAATAATATTGTTCATCTAAGTCAGGAGTTCTTCACCATACCAATAGGGTATTGTACGAAAAAGAGTTTAGACAATCATAGTCGAGATGAAAACAGTTAAAAGACGGAATGGTCACGAAACTGATAAACTCTCATGCTGTAACCTAGTAGGTAATTTCATGTGGCAATCGATTAGAATAGGTTACACTGAATTTATCTTTACAGGATTACCATTCGTCTACAGATAACCGTCATTCGTCTATAGTAAATTCGGGTTCAACAGCAAATTAAACTTTTTTTATTTCAAATGCTTGATATTGTGATTTTTAATTGATATGAACCTGAATTTACTTTTAGTTGAGGATGATGAAATAGAAATCATGAAATTTTCTAAAGTCCTCAATAAGCTTAAAAAAACTTGTAAAATTTCTATTGCCAAAAATGGAGAAGAGGCATTAGCAATCGCTAGAAAAACAATCCCCAACTTGATATTACTAGATCTTAGCATGCCGAAAATGTGTGGATTAGAAGTATTGGAAAATATAAGAAGCGAGGTGGGTCTTAGTTTCATTCCTACGGTTATATTAACAACATCAAACAATCATCGAGACATGTTAGCGGCCTACAATTTAGGTGTTGCTGGTTATTTTGTAAAACCATTACGATATGAAGCTTATGCACTTCAAATAGAAAAAATTATTAATTATTGGTCTGACAATGAATTCGTAAAATAATAATAAATGAAAGGGATTGTTTTTACAGAGTTTTTAGAAATGGTAGAACAAAAGTTTGGGATAGAAACTTTAGAGGAGATCATTGAAAAATCGAACTTAAAATCAAAAGGAATCTATACTGCCGTAGGAACCTATGAGTTTGCCGAAATGTTAAGCCTTATAACTAATCTAAGTCAGGAGACCAACATAAACCCCCAGGCATTACTTCATGCCTACGGCATATATTTCTTTGATGTATTAACCAGAAAACATGCTAAAATATTTGAATACTACACCTCTGCTATTGAGTTACTTGGTGGTATCGAAAAACACATTCATGTACATGTACGAAAAATGTACCCCGATGCCGAACTTCCTTATTTTGATGTGGTAGAAGAAGGGTCAAACAAATTAGCTCTTGAATACCATTCGGAAAGAGCCATGTATCAATTTGCACTAGGGCTTATGGAACGGACTCTGGAACACTATGGTGAAAAAGCCACTATAACTAAAGAGCTACTAAATGAAAATGGAACAAAAGTTTTATTTACTTTAGTAAAAACATGAGTGAAGAAAAAATAAGAGCTTTAGAAAAAGCATTATTAAGAGCCAAAGAAGCCCGGAAACAAGCTGAAGACATTCTGGAAAAAAAGTCTTTAGAACTATATGAAACCAATCAGAAATTGGCTTCAACTAATAAAATGATGGAGCTATTACTTGACGATAAGTCTGCTCAAATGAATATCATTTTTGAAAACTCTTCTTTAGGTATCTTTTTATCCTCAAAAGGCACATTAATTGAAACAAATCATGCAATAGAATTACTTTTAGGATATACAAAAGAGGAGTTAAATAAATTATCGATTTCTGAAGTCTCCCATCCTAATGACTTAAAATACAATCTTGAATTTGTTGATAAATTAAATTCCGGAGAAGTCAATACTTTTACTGGCAAACAACGCTATAGAAAAAAAGACGGTACTTACATATTGTGTAAGACCCATATTACCAATGTAAAAGATGGTGCTGGAAATGTCAAATATCAAGTAGTTATATTAGAAGATATTAGTTTATTGGAAAGGCAATCAAGAATGCTGTTGGCGCTTAATAATTTGTCTAAATCAATCTTAGGTAAAAGGGATCTCTTCGAGATAGGTTGGGAAATCGCACGCAACACTGCTAAACAACTGAAACTGGAAGATTGTGTTGTTTACATAGCCAATCAGGAGCATCAAATATTGGAACAAATTGCTGCTTTTGATAATAAATTAGATGAAAACCTAGCCATCCTTAATCAAATCAACATCCCCTTTGGAAAAGGTATCGTAGGAGAAGTATACAATACCGGAAAACCTATAGTTGTTAATGACACTTCTAAAGATTCGAGATATATCATTGATGATAAAAGTCGATTATCTGAATTAGCCGTTCCTATTATTGCAAATCAAACCGTAATTGGTGTATTAGATTCCGAGCATTCTGAAAAAGACTACTTCAAACCAGAACATCTAGAAACCTTTTCTAATATAGCCAACCTGGCATCTGCACAATTTAACAGCGCTATTAGCTTAAAAAAGGAAATGGAAGCCCAGCAACAAAAAAATCAACTTTTAATAGAGCTGGAAAAAAGTAATGATGAATTAAAAAACTTTGCGCATGTAGTCTCACACGACTTAAAGTCTCCATTGAGAAGTATGTCGGCAATTATTGCCTGGATCATGGAAGACAATGAAGAAAAATTTGATCAGAAAACACAAAACAACTTAGACCTATTACTGAATAAGATGGATAAAATGGACCATCTTATCAATGGGATTTTAAAATATTCAAGTATCGATAAGATTGACCACTTACAACAAGAAGTTGATTTTAATAAAGTGATTCAGGAAATTTTACAAATTTTACATATTCCAGAACATATTGTAATTGAAATTCGCAACCCGCTGCCAACATTAAAAAACAATAAGTTTAAAATCCAACAATTGTTTCAAAACTTAATTAGTAATGCTATTAAGTATAATGATAAAGAAAAAGGAGTAGTTACAATTGATGTTTCTGAAAAAGAATCTTCCTATCTGTTTCTTGTTCAAGACAACGGAATTGGAATTGACAAAAAATACCATAAAAAGATCTTTGATGTTTTTGAAACCTTAGAAGAAACTTCGAATGAATCTAATGGTATTGGATTATCTATTGTCAAGAAAATAGTCGATGTGCTTCAGGGAAATATTTGGCTTGAAAGTGAGCCTAGAAAAGGCACAACTTTTTTTATAGAACTTAAAAAATGACCTCAATCCACCCCATAGATCAAGGTCATTTTGTCTGGTCTTAAACACCCCACAGTAGTTTAAAACCAGTTTATATATAAGCCAACCAAATTTGTGCTAATCGGAAAGGTATTCTTAAACTGTCTTTCATTGAAAATTCAGAATTAGCTGCGTGACTCCATCTTTTTAATGGATACTCGAACATGTAATTCATAATGTTTTTATTTTTGAAGTATAATTTAAGTCTCAAAAATATCTCAGTATCAAATAGCCATCTGCTTTTTAATCTCGAGTTATACATTACTGGAATGTATCTTCTTCTAAAAACTTTTGCCCCATATTGTGTGTCTTTAGTAGGCCTTTTTAGGATAAAGTGAATAATAGACATGATAACAATCGAAAACGCTTTTCTCAAAAAATTTCGTTTTACGTCCTGACTTCCCATATTTCTTGACCCAAAGACCATGATAAGATTTCTATCTTTCTTTAATTGCTTTAACAAATCATTAAAATCTTCAAAATCTGTCGATAAATCTGCATCTAAATATCCCACATAATTCACTTTTTTGTGTGCATAGTAGAAGCGAGCTCCAGCTCTAATAGCAGCAGCTTTTCCTTGATTTTTTTTCATATCTATCACTGTAATTCTATCTGGGAATTCATTCTGAAAAGTATTGAGAACTAATAAGGTATCATCTTGACTTCCATCATTGACAAAACAAAGGTGAAAGTTTAAATAGGCCTTTACATATTTTCTGAAACGTTGTATATCTAAGCGCTTAGCTTCATTATAACAAGGGATAATAATTCCTACTTCCATATTAGTACTATTTTACGATGCTATACCAAAAGTAAATTCTGATTGCACTGGAGTTGTATCAAAATCGACTACATGAATTAAATCTGTCGATGAAATAACAAAAAGTGTAGATTAATTAAAATCATTATCAATCTATCTTTAATCCATACAAAAAAGATCAGATCATGAATCTAAAATTGAACCGTTATTTGCTGGTTTTGACAGGACTTGGATTAGCCTTTAGTGGAAGCACTATTTTCACAACATTAGAAACATCTTACGATATGTTAATTCATTTATTTTTCATAACATTATGCCCCCAACCAGAGTGAACCTTGGTCTTATCAATGGTATACTGGTTTTTGCGTCATGAACTACCCTGCTTTGGCTCACCAAATCTTAGCCTTGTTATCGTATATTGGCGGATTCAAATTCGCGCTTTTTGGCTTTTCACTCATACTGGTAATCTTATTAATCACGGGTATTTAGAGGTTTAATCTTGTGCTACTTAAAATCAAAATAAGGCTAGATATGCAGCAATGTTTGCCGTGTTTTCATCTGTGCTTACAGAAACTTTTCATGTTTTTGGGCAATTGCCTTCTCTATTTGGTATATCTCTTTACTCACTACCTGAAGTGTACAAATCGATTGTTTCTCATAGAATTAAAGATCTTATATCTTCTTTATTACTGATGGGAGTCATGACATGTTCTCATCATGTGACACCTATCTTCGGAATGGTATTCTTATTAGGGACTGGAGGAACAACACCCATACCCAAACTGATCTTGAGAAAATGCCTTTTCCATTCTTACTCTTGATCGATTTACATTCTGGGCTTCAACTATAGCTAATCCTTTATCAGGGGAAATAGAATACCGTCTCTCTACAACCGATTTGAAAACCTATAAATTTCAAAACATCACTCCTATTATCAAAAAAGCTAAGTGGTTTGCTACAGACTTATTATCTGCTTTATTGCAGTATTCACTTTAAAAATTGGGAAGTTTATACCCTCTCAATCAAAAGCACTCGATATGTTCCAAATTGTTAATTTCCTGAATCTGGATATACATTATAAATGGCGTTATCTAACACTTGGTTTTGGCGATCAAATGGCTTGGCTATCTGTTCAAAATCAGTCACTTTCGGTAGACGGAAATTACCATAGCTCAATATTACATTCCGACTATAATTAAGAAGGGATTATCCGGGTAGATCATCATTTTTTAGATAAAAGCATTAAACAAGATAGAAAGCAAATATTCTCTCATACACTCCCCAACTTAAAAACATTCAAAATGCTACAGTCTGGTAACGAGAACTTTTTCCTTAACTAGTAAACATTTTGCTTAAGCTATAATAATACCCAAAGATCTATCTTGAACCA
>JABSPN010000093.1 GCA_013214425.1 Flavobacteriaceae bacterium
TGACTCTTTGTATCGATCCCTTTAGGCATGTTAAAATTGACTTCAATTTTAGAAATTCTTCTCGGTTCAGAAGCCATGGTTTTGGTTACCTCAGCTTTTGCTCCAGTTAAATCGACATCCATAGTATTGGCTTTAATCCCCATTATAGTCAACATACAACTAGCTAATCCAGTTGCAATAGTATCTGTAGGAGAAAACGCTTCTCCTTTTCCGTTATTATCTGTTGGTGCATCAGTAATAATTTCATTACCTGATTTTAAGTGTATACAAGAAGTTCTTAGGTGTCCCTGATACGTAACTGAAGATGTAGCCATAATAAAGTTTTAAATTTTAGAGATCAGTCGGTAAAAACTACTCAACCTTTTCAATAGTAAGGTCTTCTTTATAACGAGCAATATAAAAGGCATTGTTATAAAAGCCTCCATCGACCATATTCATATAGTTGAATCGGTTCTCTACATACTCCGTTTCACCAAGCATGGCAGAATCCATTAAGTTTCCGCTAACTGATAACCTTAACAACACATCCATAGTCACATCAAAACCTCTTATGGCAAATCTATTTGGGGTAACTCCATAGGTAGTAACATATTTTTCCACGAACGGATTTGGAATTTCTTCATCTGAATGCACTTCAAGATCTATAGATGGAAAGCAAAAATTAAGATTTGCTAACTGATAATTGTCTTTGTTCTTAAATTGTGCAGAACTTGATGTTGTAAATAACTTGACATCATACTTGGCCTTTAAAGCGTTTACAGCAGTGATGACGTTTACAACCAATCCATTATTCTGAGTCTCTACCAACACCCAATTCTCTTTTTCTTTATAGAGTCTTTTCTTCACGTGATCTGGCACTACATATTCATCATCGTTTGCCATCATGACTTGTAGGTTAGGAAACTTTTCCTTTAATAAATCTTTAATTGCAGACGATTTACTATCGGTGATTAACACCACATTTTGAATAGTCAAATTCTTTTGAAGGTATTCGATCATCTTGTCTCTCATGGCTATAGATGAAGGAATGGTTTGAAATGTATTAGATGTTAGTTTCAAATCTCTTTGAGAAATTGGAGAAATCACCGGAATGTGATTTGCTTCTAATACAGTCGCCACTCGCTCTAAGTTCTTCGGAAACATTGGTCCTATCACGGCATCTCTATCAGATAAATCTAATTCGTCTAGCTTTTTTGATAATCTTACATAGTCGTTTTCAGTATCAATCACCTTTAAATCTGTTGAAATACCATGACTCTTTAGCGAATCAACTGCAACCAATACTCCTGAATAAAAATCTAGCGTTGCATTGAGTAAACGATTAGTTTCTAAATGTTCTTTTTTTAGTGTTCTTGAAGAATCAGGCACTTGATTTAATCGGAAAGGAAGCATGATTGCTAATTTCTTCTTATCATAATTCCTGATGCTGTCTACTAATTTTGTTTTCCCTTCTGAATAGGCAATGGTTGAACCCATTTCGACTACAACACTTCCTTCTTTAGGATATTTGAGTAACATCCCAGCTTTGAGCCCATCGGAAAACTTTGGATTATAGCTTTTGATCTGCTCTTCTGTTAGTCCTAAGCTTTTGCTCAAACTATAAAAGGTATCTTTCTCCTGAACTGAATAATACTCAAAATTTGTTGGAGTTCCATTGTCTTCAGTAGGAATATCTTCTACTTTTACAATCTTTAATTCTTGTCCGATTTTTAATCCTGATTGAATTACTGGATTTTGCTTTTCTAATTCAGCAACTGTAATTCCATATTGTTTTGCAATTCCGTATTTAGTTTCTTTCGCTACAACAATATGGGTGATTTTAGATTGCTTGACCACTAAAACAGTATCATTATCTTTAGTAGACACTGCCGTTTCGAATTCTTTAAGCAAAGGAATTTTTATTACATCTCCTTTTTTTAAGGGCTCTGCATATAATCTTGGATTGTGCTTTTTAAGATCATCAACAGAAACATCAAAGCGCTTAGACAAACTATACAAGGTTTCCTTTCTTTTTACTTTATGGGTATCGTATTCTAACTCAAACTCATTTTCATTGTTAGCAATGGTAGTACCGTTAGGAATAATGACAACTTTTCCAATAGATAGTCCACTTTTAGCATCAGGATTTAACTGATAAATAGCTGCTTCAGACACATTGTATTTCTTCGTCAGGCTATACACTGTTTCACCAGTTTTGACCGTGTGTTTAATGTAATCTTGTGCTATTGTCAGTTGTGACAATAAAATAAAACCTACTATTAAAAAAAGTTTATTCATATACATTTTTCTTATCCCTTTGGGATTATTCCCATTCTATAGTTGCCGGAGGCTTAGAACTAATATCATAGACTACTCTATTCACTCCTTTCACTTTGTTTATAATATCATTTGAGGTCTTTTGCAAAAACTCATAAGGAAGGTTCACCCAGTCTGCAGTCATACCATCTGTACTTTCTACAGCTCTTAACGCTACACATTTTTCATAAGTTCTTTCATCTCCCATTACTCCTACACTGTTTACAGGCAACAATATTGCTCCTGCCTGCCAAACTTTATCATATAATCCGTTTTCTTTCAGACCATTGATAAAAATTGCATCAACCTCTTGCAAGATACGTACTTTCTCAGAAGTAATGTCCCCTAATATTCTAATCGCTAGCCCTGGGCCAGGAAACGGGTGTCTTCCCAATAAATTCGTGTCAATTCCAAGAGAGGCTCCAACTCTTCTCACCTCATCTTTAAATAAAGAACGTAAAGGCTCTACGACCTTTAATTTCATATAATCTGGCAGACCACCAACATTGTGATGTGATTTAATCGTTGCACTTGGTCCTCCTGTTGCAGAAACAGATTCGATTACATCAGGATAAATAGTTCCTTGTGCCAACCATTTTGCATTTTCTACCAGTTTTGACTCATCATCAAAAACATCAACAAATACTTTACCGATTGTCTTACGTTTTTGTTCAGGATCGCTTATATCTTTCAAGGCATTCAAAAAGCGTACCGAAGCATCAACCCCTTTCACATTCAGTCCCATACCATGGTATTGTTCTAATACGCCAGAAAATTCATCTTTTCTGAGTAATCCATTATTGACAAAAATACAATGAAGGTTACTACCAATAGCTTTGTGTAGTAACACAGCAGCTACTGTAGAATCGACTCCTCCACTTAATCCTAGAATAACACGCTCATCTCCGATTTTCTCTTTCAGCATTGCTACAGTTTCTTCTACAAAAGAAGCTGGAGTCCATTCCTGCTTTACACCGGCAATAGTAACGAGAAAATTTTCCAATAATTGTTTTCCATCGATAGAATGATAGACTTCTGGGTGGAATTGAATCGCGAAAGTAGTTTCTCCTTCAATTTTATACGCAGCATTTTCTACATCGTGAGTACTCGCTAACAATTGTGCTCCTGTTGGTAGCTCTTTGATTGTATCACTATGACTCATCCATACCTGACTTCCTTCTGAAATTCCTTTAAAAAAGGCTTCACCTTCTTTGATATACGAAAGATTAGCTCTTCCATATTCTCTGGTGTTTGAAGGTGCCACTTGTCCGCCACCAAAATGAGCCAAATACTGCGCCCCATAGCAAACTCCTAAAAGTGGTTTTTTACCTCTTATTTCAGATAAATCTGGATGCAACGCATCTTCTCCTCTTACTGAAAACGGACTTCCAGAAAGGATTACAGCTTTATAATTTGAGGTATCAGGGATTTTGTTGTAAGGATGAATTTCGCAGTAAATATTGAGTTCTCTAACTCTTCTTGCAATTAATTGCGTGTACTGCGAACCGAAATCTAAAATGAGTACGTTATTTTGCATTTGCAAAAGTAATCATTTGTGTTTTTAGTACAATTTTTTAGGCGTTAATTTTAATTAAAAATAAAAAAGTAATCTTTTCGTTATATTAGACATACCAAATCAACTAACTTATGAAAAAGCTAACATTTTTTTTAGTAAGCTTGTTTACTACTATTTGCTTCTGTCAAGTCAATAATACTATTACTTTTACATCTGCATTTTCTACTCCATTTACTGTGGAAACAAAAAAACATGGAGATTCTTTAAAAATTAAGCTAAGTATCTCTAATAGGGAAAACTTTTTTAATGTTTCCTCTCCTGAAAAAAATACATATGAAGATGAAAAATTGGCTCAGATAGTCAAAAAAAAACTAAACAGAAATCTTCTAGAAGTTTCCGAAATAATTTCAATAAAGAAAGCTGAGAACTTTCTTAAAAGCATACATAATATTCAGGAAAACTCAACTTGTGACGAATGCAATAAAATTGAAGATGAAGATGATTCTGTTTTAGGTTGTGCCTTTGGGATGCTAGCCTATATCAATGGTAACCCAGATCTTTTACGCGAAGAAAACAATAAAAAATCAAAGAATTATATCGATTTTTTAAATTCTATTAATACTTTTTTCTCAGATCAAACTTTGGTAAATCAACTCATAGGTGATTACTATCGTTTTTTTGAGTATGAATTCAACATAATTTCAAAAGATCCATTAATAGTAGAAATTTATGGCACTAACTTTATTGGCGACCAAACTGATTTAAAAAAAGAGTACAACCTTCCTAAATCTGAAAAAATTTATATCATTCCAAGATTCAACCATGGAAGACATAATATGGCTATCATAGATTATATCAAATCAACTTATTCAGAAATCATAATGATCGATGATTACTTCCTCAGCAGGGATTTTTACGACATTGATAACGATAATTCAATTTGTTTTTATAGAGATTATATTTCAAAAGAAGGTAACACATTTTCATGTCTAAAGCTCTCAGAAGAAAATAAAAACAAAAAGGTTTATGAAACTAATCCTTTAAATTCAATTCAATCAAACTTAATTCACATAGATCAAATTGAAAACATCATAGAATTGAGAATTGACACCTGTTTTGAGGAAATTTTATTTATTAAATTAAATAAGGATTATTCATTAATTTCTATTCAATACACGCAAGATTCAATGTACTTAGATAATTTAGGAGACAACTATTTTCCTAATGATGAATTTATTTGGTCTGTCAAAAGTAATACAAATGGGAAAGTCCAAATTGAATTTGAAGGATTATTATACAATAGCGATTACTATACTAATAAAGAAGAATTTTTATATATAAAAGAAGGCGAATTAACCCTTACATTAAATTAAAAAAAGGGTATTTATACCCTAAAAAAACCGTTTTTCTACCCGCTTCTGAACGACGATCATTTTGTAAATTTGTGTTCACTGGTTATCTTAAGATGAAAAAAGGAAGATAGAAATGGAAGGAACACTCTACATATCTCGGGTTTCTGAGTTGCACTTACTAAGAAGTAACAGAAAGTACCAGAAAGTTGAGTTACATTTACCATCGCTTTCCAACACTGGAAATAGGCAATGGACACACAAGCTCAATAAACAGTATCGCACTGATGGATATGAAACAGCTAAATATTTTGCTATTACTTCCCTCATCATTGGTTTTGTCATCATCCTTGGTATACTATTAACTAACTACACAGTGCCTTTTAGTTATTTTATTTATTTGGCTATTATAGTTATCGCAATGGGATTTATTGGTAGACAAATAGGTATAGTAATCTCCAATATAAAATTAGATGAGACTATTTCCAAAATCCAGTCTCAGGCTCACAATCAACGATTGAGTAGCAAAGGTTAAAGGTATATACAGGTAAATTCTCCCGATAAAGGCTTTAATTCCTTCGCTAATTTAGTGACTAGTTCTTGTCCGTGTTCTAAATAGAATTCCGAAAAATTCATTTGTCGTTCTTGTAGACTCTGTTTTGGAAATAATTGATCTTGAAGAGTGGTAATCAGGAGCAATTTTTCAGACAAGACACGCTTTTGAGCTTTAAGCAATCTTTTTTCTAAATGTTCTAAGCCCTTGATTTGTTTTCTTTCCTGAGCTGCAACAGCGCCTTTGAATGAGGCATCGGTTTGTTCCGCCAAATCATGCAAAACTTTAAATTGGTTTTCTAAATGATTCTTTTGCTCTTTAAAATCTATTGTTATAGCTGATAAGGCTTTTGTTTTTTGAACAAGTAATTCTTGTTGTTTCAGGAAAACATCTTGAAGACTTAGATCCAACTTCTCCATCTTCTTGTGTTGTTGTTCTGAAATCAAGAGCACAGAATTTCTCAATAATAAGATTGGAAAAGGCACACCAAAATTCTCAAATGTGCTTTTTAACTCAAACCAATAAGCCAATTCTCCTCCACCGCCTATATAACAAAGGTTCGGCAAAATGACTTCCTGATAAAAAGGTCTTAATAAGGCATTAGGAGAAAAACGTTCTGGATAAGAAGCTAATTCAGCATTCATTTCTTCTTCAGTAAAAACAATATTGGTATTGTTAATTTCGTAACCCGTACCTGTTTTGATGATTCGCTCTCTCAACCCTTCAGTAAGGTAAAACAAGTTAATTTCTCTTGGATTCACTTGAACTGGAATACCTTCTGGAAATTTGGCTATGGTTTTAGACACTTCACTAAAGGATACTTCCTCAGTCAATTCTCTTTTCACATAAGGAGCGAATAATTGTTTTAATGAATTATCATTAGCTTCTACGATCACCAAACCATAATCTTTAAACAACTCATTAGCCAAATAACGAGTAGCTTCAGACAAATTGTTGTGTTTAATATAGGAGTCTTGAAATAATTGTTTTAAAAAAGTGGCCGACTTCCCCAGACCAAGTTCTTTAGAGAAAATGTTGAATACCTCTTCAAGCCCTTCAGTCAACAATTCTCCTACGGCTCCACCAAAACCTCTTTCCCAGCTAACTTTTTTACCTTTAAAATTAAAATAACTGATCTCTTCAAAATCATGGTCTTCAGAAGCCATCCAATAGATTGGAACAAAATCATTTTCTGGATACGCTACTTTTAATTCTTCACATAAGTTGATGGTAGATATGATCTTATATAAAAAGTAAAGCGGCCCGGTAAATAAGTTTAATTGATGTCCAGTAGTAATGGTAAAGGTATTGGTGTTTAAAAGTTTTTCAATATTTGATTGAGTAAGATTCGATGCGTCAATATTCTTGTACTGACTTAAAAGCGTGTCAACTAAGACTTTTCTATAGTCTTTAGAAAATGCCTCTTTTTTCTCCTGAATTTGCCCCTGAAAATTTTCAATAGTAGGAAAACGATGATAAAAAGGCTGAATCCTTTCGTGCTGGTCTAAATAATCACAAATCAGGTTGGAAAAGTAGCCTGTTTCTCTAAACGGAATACACTCAGTTGGCATAAAATAAAATCAAATTGAAGTTGTAAAGATACATTTTTAGAATTTCGTTTATCATAAAAAGTTCTTAATAAATTCGGATATACACGAATATTAATTAGCTTTGAATGGTACCAAAAAACTAAAAAATGGACTCAAAATTTTCAGTATTTATTGTATTAAGTTTCTTAAGCTTAACACTGTTTTCTCAGACCGTTAAAACCCCGAAAGAGTTTTTAGGCTATGAACTAGGAGAACACTTTACTCCTCATCATAAAGTAGTGGCATATTTTAACCATGTTGCGCAAAATTCGAATATGGTCCAGTATGAACAATATGGTGAAACCAACGAATTAAGACCATTAACCTTAGCGTATGTTTCGTCTGCTGCAAATCTGAACAATTTAGAGACTATCAGAAAAAATCATTTAGCAAATGCAGGTATTGGTTCAGGAAGTGGTGCCGACAAAGCCATTGTATGGTTAAGTTATAATGTTCATGGAAATGAAGCCTCAGCTACTGAAGCTGCTATAAAAACACTCCATGAATTAGTAACTGAAAAACAAGCCTGGTTAAATAATACGATTGTGATTATTGACCCATGCATCAATCCAGACGGAAGAGATCGTTATGCTAATTGGTACAATCAAGTAGCTGCTGCTCCTTATAACACAAATCCTGATGCTAGAGAACACAATGAACCTTGGCCAGGAGGACGACCTAATCATTATTTATTCGACTTAAACCGTGATTGGGCCTGGGCTACACAAGTAGAGTCTGAAAGCAGATTAAAAGTATATAATAAATGGTTACCTCATGTTCATGTAGATTTCCACGAGCAAGGAATTAATGAACCTTATTATTTCGCTCCTGCCGCAGAACCTTTCCACGAAGTAATCACCGATTGGCAAAGAGAATTCCAAACTCAGATTGGAAAAAATCATGCGAAGTATTTTGATGCGGAAGGATGGTTCTATTTTACCAGAGAGCGTTTTGATTTATTCTACCCAAGTTATGGAGATACTTATCCAACTTATGTGGGTTCTATAGGGATGACTTATGAACAAGCAGGACATGGTAGAGCTGGATTAGGAATATTAAACGATGAAGGTGATGTACTAACTTTAGTAGATCGTATCGCTCACCACCATACTACTGGATTATCGACTGTTGAAATTTCATCAAAAAATGCGGCTCAGTTAAACTCGGAGTTCAAAAAATATTTTGCCAAGAAAAACTTTAAATACAACAGTTATATTCTTCAAGGTTCTGATTCTAAAAAATTAGAGCTAATGGAACTTTTAGACAAGCATGAAATTAAGTATGGTTTTGCGAATAAAGGCGTTTATGTTTCAGGATTTGATTATTCTAAGAACGGAAATGGCTCGATGAAAACCAGCGATATGGACTTGGTGGTAAGCACTAATCAACCGAAAGCAAAAATGGTAAAAGTATTATTCGAACCAAAAGCTAAGTTAAGTGATTCCATCACTTATGATATCACGGCCTGGTCTATTCCTTATGCTTACGGATTTAAAGCTATAGCTTCCAATAAAATAGTAAGTGCTAAAGATGGACGTGTGAACACCAATAATACTACTTATAAAAAAGGAGATTATGCGCTTACTGTAACCTGGGACGGTATCAATAGTGCCGATTTCCTTTCAGAATTATTACAAAACGACATCAGAGTTCGTTTTACTGAAAAGCCATTTGAAAATAGTGGAAAAACATTTGAAAGAGGAACACTTATTATTACCAAAGGAGACAATAGAAATTTAGATAATTTCACTTCTAGATTGAATAAGATCATTAAAAAACACCAAATAAACAGTAAGATCATCAATACTGGTTTTGCTTCTAAAGGAGTGGATATTGGTTCTCCTGATATAAAAGAAATTAAAAACAAAAAGATTGCCGTTTTATCTGGAAACAGAACTTCTTCTCTAAGTTATGGTGAAATTCAATATTTCTTTGAACAAGAGATTCATTATCCTTACACCGCAATCAATACCGATGATTTTTCTATCTCTAAACTAAATAAATACCACATCCTTATACTTCCTAACGGATTCTACGGAGGAATGCTAGGAAAAGAACAAATGAATGATTTAAAATCATGGATCAGAAAAGGTGGGAAAATTATTGCTATTGGAAATGCTTGTAGAACATTTGCTAATCAGGAAGGATTCGGATTAAAATACAATGAAAGTAAAGATGACGAGAAAAAAGAAATCTCAGATGCTGAAAAATTAA
The DNA here is from genome assembly GCA_013214425.1 of Flavobacteriaceae bacterium. Classification (GTDB taxonomy): domain Bacteria; phylum Bacteroidota; class Bacteroidia; order Flavobacteriales; family Flavobacteriaceae; genus DT-35. The sequence goes on from JABSPN010000093.1 coordinate 9,517, forward strand.
TCGCTTACGATCAGCAAGAACGTGAGAGTATTTCAGGATATATCACAGGAGCTGTTTTCAAATCAAAAGT
>JABSPN010000094.1 GCA_013214425.1 Flavobacteriaceae bacterium
ATACCCTTCAGGAATTATTTCAGAATCAACATTAGGGTTTACATTAACAAATTTCAATAATGCTTTTGTATTTACATACTCTCTAGGATTACTCAATGGAAAAATCACATCAAAGCTAAGTCCTAAAGTTATATCTTTGTTATTTCTGTCAATACTGAAATATTGTGAAGTAGAAGATATATCCGATTTTAGTTTCTTGTCGCTTTTGATATACTCTTCACTAAGGGTATCAGTTATTCCAAGAATATATTCATTTGGAAACTCTTCTAGCAACGAACCTATAAATTTAAAATTTTCTCTCATTATTTTGATATTTTTAATAATTCTTCATAAAATTTAAATGAATCTTCTAAATTCATTTTTGGTAACAAATCTTCCATTAAAAATCTAGATTCACCAGTACTTGGGTCTAGTTTTGTTGGCAATCTTTCTGGAAGATTAAAGAAGTCATCTGCTAATTTTCTAGCCTTATCAATAGGGATTTCTATTACAGACGACTTAGCAAAGTCATCGGCATTTGTTTTCACGACTACTTCTAATTCAAAAGGATATCTTCTATTTGGAAAGTCAAGTTTAATATTCTTAATATTTTCAGGTAAAATTACTTGTAAAAAACCTTTTCTCCCTGGTTTTGATGCACTTTCTATGCCAAAAATTATAGCTCTAATAGGATCCGTTGAAGTAGATAGCCCAAATAATTGTGAATTAGTATTTCCTTTAAATAAAGAGCCATCAACATTTTTAGTTGTTCCTCTAAAAAGTGCTTTTATACCAACTCTTTCCAAATCACCTGCTAAAAAAGTATTATCGATTTTTCCTAAAAATGCTATAAGCTCATCTACAGAATTAATTGGAAATTTCAACAGCTTTGCTTTACTAACAATATCATCTAAAGATTTAAGAACATCTGAATCTTTAGCGGCATAAGGAAATATCTCCTTTAATGTTGCTTTTAGTTCCTTTTCAGTGCCTTCTGCAATCTTTTCCCCATTATAAATTAATGCTCTAATATCTGATCCAGCTTCAGAAGGTTCTGTAATAAGTACTCCAAACTTTTGCATTTTTATTGCAAAAGGCTTACCAACTATCTTAGGTTCATTGGGAAAAGGTCCAATAGAGCTAAAGACGAAACCTTGTTTGTATACAAAATACAATTCTATTTGAATTGTGGTTAATAATTCAGTAACAAACTTTCGCAACTGAATAACTCTGGCACTATTTGGTAACTTTCGGATACCTGATAATAGTTTAGGTCCATTTTTTAATAACCCTTGCCTAATGGCTACACTTAAGCTAATTACTCCTGTTCCTGCACTTAATGTATTCCAATGTTTAAGAAACCACCTACCTTCTTCTGTTTCTTTAAGATTAGCATTGTTTAATATGGCAGCAATATCAATGGTTGCCACTACAATTTCTGTAATTGCTATTGCAGCCGTTAAGCCTGTTGCACCAGCAGCTAAGGTTCCTGCTGATACTAAAATAGCAATGACACTTACCACTAAAACAGTAGTATTAATAACTTGTTCCCATTCGGCTTGGTCAGACAGTAGTTTTACGTTAAGTGCACATACCAAGCGTTCTTCCCCAGAAGATTGATCTTTCATAGTGACAATATCTAAAGGATGAAAGATGGTTTCTTGTTTAATGGGAATAGGGATACCCACGGTTGTTGTAATCGTACCAACAGAAACACCAAACTCATCTACTGGTGCAGGTCGTTCAACTTCTCTTCTATATATCTCAGAATGCTCAAGGAGTATTTCTTTTTGATTATCCTTTATAAAAATATTACTGTTAAGGGTAAAATCATTACCTATAGTAAATTTAGCTGTTGTTCTTCGTTCTGTTTTAGTGAAAGCATAACAAAGTACGTTTAGTAAAATGCAAAATTGCTCTTGAGATGCGGTATCTAAAACATCATAAATGGCAATTGCTTTTTCAGGTTTATCATGAAAATAATCATAAACAATTTTTAGGTCATTAAACCCTTTTATGAGGTTTAATATTGCGTCACTAGCATCTTTAAACCAACTGTCTTTATCATATTTTACTAGTTTTTCTAAGTCTATTAAAAGTTTTTGATCGCCACGTTGTTTTAAAGTAAACTGAGGTGCATTTTCGTAAAGCCATTTTAATGCACTTAAATCCTTATCAACTTTAGAAAATGTTTCATTGAACTTTTTATTTATTAATGCTCTTACAGAAGGATTGTCTAAGGAGTTTATGTATTGTCCTAAAGCATTATAACCATCATAAGAGTACGTTGTTAATCTTATTGCATTTTCATTTATATGCTCATAACGAACTTTCTTAGTGTATTCCGTATATTCCTTTAGTTTTAATTTAAAGCCAAAGACTATTTTTCTATTTCTTGTGGAAACCCTACCAATTTTTTTATTAAGTACTCCTGATATTTTCAATGCCCTTGTTCCACCATTTTCGGTAGGCACAACTAAAGGGGTATCTCTAGATATAACATTAATCCCGTCATCTAATGGGTTTCGAGGTGCCATAAATGTTGTACTGCCCAGAAATTCGTTATAATCGAATGTAAACCCTTCATACTTTCCTAACGTGTCTGCTAATTTTTTATAATTAATGACACCTTCATAAAAACCTTCTTCAGCCAATCTCTCAAAAGAAAATGGAGGGCTATACCCTAATTTATCTGCTAATTTAAATGCCATAATTAATCTTTATTTTTTAATTCCACTTTTTTTCAAAATGCACTACAGTGCTTCAAAACACTGTAGTGCTTTATAAAAACTAATTATTTACGACACTACAAACTTGCCTATTCCACCAGTACTTACACCATCTTCACCCCCTATGATTTCAGAGTCAGGTTGTATTGGGTTGTCTTCAGAATGTTCTTCACAAAAACAAGGTAAACCACCTTCTTTTAATGCAGCAGATTCTGCTTGCACAATAGTTAATGCTGTAGGTAATCTTGTTTCCCAAGTATCTTCAACTACACCTTCAGTAACTTGCATTTCTTCAGAAACAGATACATATAAATCATCATCTTGGTCTATTACTAGCCCTTGACCATTCCATATTTCGCCTGTTTCCATATACCAGTTTACTGCCTCTTCAAAACCTGGTCTTACAGGAACCACAGCTCGTGCCATACCACTTTGTAAGAAAGCTTGGAATAGTGGATCTGCTATATCTGTTGATTGGAATAGATCTTTCCAATCTTTTTCATCAGCATAGAAATAAGGATAAAATATGTATGCCATAATTTCCCAGTCAAAAGCTTGTTCAAAGAATTTAACGGTAGCAGCATGTGTTTGCAATCCAGTATTCTTTTTTACTTTAGACACACCTGTAGATGAATTTACTGTATTATAGTTATCCTTTGATGTATCGTGTCCTTTTTGCTCTGTTAGTAATTCTATTGCAACACGCTTTATTTCTCGTTTTTCAAGACTTCTATTGAACAAAGGATTAAAGGTTGTTTTTTCAGCATCACCAGTTGGTATTAATTCTTCTGCCTGTGTTGTTTCATTATACTCTCTAAGCTTTTGCTCATAGGCTTCCATAATGATCGCAAAGGTTTCGTTCTGCCATTGTTTATATAATTCTGTTGTACGTTCACAACGAACAACAATATTTACATTAGTAATCCAATTCCATTCAAAATAAGCTGATACAGGGACTTCATCTGTATAATACGGCCAAATATTAACAAAATTACTGCTGTTAACTCCTAAATTTAAACCAGCTACTGTAACCTGAGCAAAACCATTACTTCTACCTGAAGTTTTAGCTGCCGTAGCTCGGTAACCATTAGGAACTTTGATCGTGTCTGAAGGTGCTTTATTATCCTTATTACCACCATCTCCACCAACTTGTGATTTGGTTAGGGAAGTACCTGTATAATTATACAATTCTGGTGCTGCATTTACTTCTGCTCCATATTGAGCAGCAATACTTTGATAATTTCCTTCATTAAGATTACCTGCATGATACATCCCATAAGTACTTGGGTGTTCAGGTGCATCTGGAAGAATAACAGCTGAATCTGTTTCTTGGTTTTCTACTTGCTTATATAATGCTTCTTTAAAGAATTTTGCAGGCTCTGGTATAGCAAACTCATACATTAATCGTTTACCATAATTGATGAGTTTATTATTATAAATTTTATCTACCCAACGATACACACCTGTAATATGGTTTTCTCCTTTGGTATTGTCAAACCCATGTGTGTTGGTTTCTTCAAATTCTTTTAAAATTCGGGTTGTACGCTTACTACTTACTTTTTGAACAATACGCTCCATTGCTCGTTCGGTTACTTCTTGAGCATAGGTTTGCGCTTGAGAATTAGAGTCTGAAGTAGAGCTAGAAGATGAAAAGTCAGCATATGCTCCAGCGGTAAAGCTACCGCCAGGAAACTTACCATTTACACTAGCGTTTGCGCCATAATTTTGAGATTCATCTTCGTTTAATACAGATGCTACTTCACTTTGCATTTCATTTCGTTCAGTGGTTGTAGTATCTGTTAAATTTTCAATTTCTTTCTCCGTTGTTTGTTCACTAGTAGTCTCTATACTATTTAAACTTCATGTTTCACGTTCCTTATACTCACGAGCTAAAATATTTTCAATATGAGATACTTCTCCTGGCACATAACAGCACACTTCTTGCTCAACACGTCTAAAATCTGCTATACCAAGATTAGTAACTCCATAGACAGGCATTGTAACAATAGGATTTGGTGTTGTTCCTCCATTACCAGTTCCTTGATCTTTTAATGTAGCACAGCCATTAAATATTAAAGAAAATCTTGCAGTTACAGTACTTGTTGTATTAAAAGTATACGTCTGTCCATTATCCATAGTAAACTCACCGCTAAATACAAATTGGGTGCCAACACCCATTAAAATTGGGTCGAATTTAAAAAATGCTATTACCGTATTATTAGTACTACTCATAGTTTGAACTGAAATTCCATTTTTTACAGTACCATTTTGCACATATTGAATTTGGAATGTGGCATCAATAATTGAAGCATTTGGGTAATCTGTACGCATCTTCATAAAGAGACCAAAATCTCCATTAGCAGCTCTTTTATGAACGGCTTTAAAACAATAAGGATTTATTTGATTATCAGTTAAGTTAATTTTAGCTCCTCTTATACTAACTTTCTTTGTTCTTAGTTTTTGTCTAGCTTCATAAACTGTTTCGTATTCTGATTTTAATTTTTCATCTACCGACGAATATATATCTGCAAAATCAGTATGAGAATCTAAATTTTGTTCTTTTAATACAGACAAAGATTCCTCAGAAATTTTTCCTTTCAAATATTTTTCGTCAAGAGCAATTTCTTGTTTAAATGTAAATTCAGGAACTTTTAAATCAGGATATGTTTTAATTTGCTTGATATTACCCAAAGCATCTTTTTCTTCAATAATTGTAGGTTTTGTTTCTCCAACAATTCTTTCAACATCATCATTATGTTTATTCAGCGCTTGTTCAAAAGCTGTCTGCACATCTTTAATATAGTGTTGTTCAACTTTTTTAAGCTCGTTAGTTAAATTTTGATATTGTGCAATATTATGTTCAGCAGTAAAGATGTCAATATCTCGTTCAAATGTTTTTGAACGGGTACTTTTTTGTGGTTTAGAATCATCTGTAGCAGTAAATAATACTTTAGAAATTACTACACTGGCATTTGCCCTACGCGTAAATGCTTTTAGTTCTTCTTCCGAAAATGTATATGGATCAACTTTTGGAAATGATGTATCATTAAAAGCTTTTAAAAATTTATTAGCAATTAATAATTGTATACAGGCTTCGCGAACATAAACAGAGGTTCTGTTGATGGTTTGATAGATTAAATTATCCCAAACTTTATATTCATTAGCGCTTGTTAATTTAGCAACTCCTGCACTATTCTCTTTGATTGCACTATGTGATAGTGCATTTTTATTACGCATAAGCCAAGATGAAAAAGCATATAATTTCTCATGAGCTTTTCTTACTTCAGTTCTTGTTTTATAAGCGGTGAAGTTATCACTTGCTGTTTTAAGCGCAGCAGCTTTATCATCATCCAGTGAGCCTTCAACCGCTGAGTAGAATACACTTTCACTTTCATCTGGATGATAAACAAAGCCAGGGTCTATTTCTTTTTCATCGATCAATTGAGGGTTTCTCAATGTTACAAACCTAAATAAGTTTGCTTTTACAGGTTCTTTTGCCATAATTTATTCGATTTTAATTAATATTTATTTTCAATTTTGATACTATAGATGTAAGAATAATACAACGTTTCAATTTTATTTTATTTTGCGTTTCTTGGTTAATCTAGTGTTAATTTTCTTTCCATTACTGATTAAAAATAGTTGCGAAATTTCATTAATAATAGTTATAACGAGCAATCATTTGCATTAAACGAGTAAAACCCTTCTTTGGATTATTTCAACAGTTTTTTTAATAAAGCTTTATGATTTAATTTATTTTTATAACTTCGCATCAAATGTTATTGCAAATATAAATTAAGTTATAATATTTAACAAGTAAGACAATAACTATTTTTAAAACTTTTTAATTGTGACTGATTATCAAAACAATAGAACAAATCAACTCTTTCATTTCGCTTTAAATAAGCTAAATATTAGATTTCCAGTTGCTGAAATACACAGAAATACTGGTGCAGGTAAAGGAAATATTAGTAATTACATTAAAAATAAAGTTTCTGTTTCTAATAACTTTTTAAAAAAATTTGCTGATAGTTATAATATTAATTTAGATGAACTAGCCGTTGAGCTTGCTAATGACAAAAACCAAAGCATTACACCTAAAAATGGTTTAACCTTTACTGAAATAGGTAATGGTCAGTTTTCTGTAGCTGTGCCCCTTATTCCTTTTGAAGCGCATGCAAGATATTTAAGCGAACAACAGGATGCTGACTTTTTTGATGACTTCGAAAGTGTCACTTTTATAGTAGATAAGGTAGGGTTTGGAAATTACAGAGCTTTTAAGGTTAAAGGTGATAGTATGAATGATGGTCATATTATAGATACACAAGACGGCGCTATTGTTTTGGCTCGTGAGTTGCAACAACATCATTGGCATGATGGTTTTAGACCTACAGATTACGGATGGATACTTATCACACAACACAATATACTGTTTAAAGATATTATTGGTTTTGATATTACTATTGGTGAAATCACTTGTCATAGCAGAAATTCAAGTCCTGAGTATAGCGATTTTCAATTATCGCTTAATGAGGTGTTTCAAATTTTTAAGGTTATAAAACGAATGTTTTGAGATTCTGCCTCATTAATTCTGTTATTCTAAACTATACTTAATTTTGATGTTGTAAAACTAACTTCATGTACAAACATCATCGCTATCCTCCTATCATCATAAAACAAGCAGTATACTTCAAACTAAGATTCACCCTAAGCTACAGAGATATTGAAGAGTTACTTAAGATTAGAGGTGTAAATGTAGACCATTCTACTATTCAGCGTTTGGATTTTTAAGTTCTCTAAAGAAATAGAAGCTAATATGAACAAACGTAAGAAATCTGTTAATGCCAGTTGGAGATTAGATAAAACCTATATCAAAGTAGCAGGTAAAGACAGATACTTATATAGAGCTTTAGATAAACTTGGGAATACTATTGACTTCCTACTCACCAAAAAAAGAATGAAAGGTTCTGCTCAAAAGTTTTTTAACAAAGCTATTGGAAACAATGGAAGACCAAGGATTATTAATATTGACAAAAGTGGTGCTAGCACTGCTGGAATAAGAACTTGGAATAGAAGAAGTTTTACTAAAAAGAAGATAAAGATTCGGCGAGTCAAGTACCTCAATAACATTGTAGAACAAGACCATCGCAACATCAAAAGAAGAATACAAATTACAACAGGATTTAAAGAATTCGAAGCAGCAAAAAGAACATTAGCTGCAATAGAAATAGTACATATAATTAGAAAGGGTCAAATTAATGACCCTAACTCTACTGTACTTAAAACCTTCTGCTCATTGGCTTGTTAAAACTTGATCTCCTTGAATTTTTAGACTCTGATTGGGTTAATACGATAGTACCTAATTTTATACCTTACTGGTAAACTTCCTTTGAAGAATAACATTCTGGGGCAATGTTTATGTATGGGATTTTTAAAAACGTGAGTTGCTCCAAGATTCCTGCTACTATGGCTGGTTAAATTCACCTTCGTAAATTATGCCTTCGCTGCCCCAATCTTTACGTTTGCCTGGGGTTACATAAGTTCCATTTATTAGTCCGCCATGGCCGTTGTCTATGAGTACTGTCATAATCTTACAAATAAAAAAAACCTAATTAGAAGGTTACTCTCAGAAGGAAAGTCTCACGAAAGATAACGAAGCATCTTTATATCAGAGTCTTTCTCAAAATCAGAATCCTACATTAAGATAAGTAATTTGGTTTTACCAAAGTAAAACTAATTACTAGGTTAAATAAGGTTTCTCTCATAAGGAGTATCCTACCTAATTAAGGTTATGTAAATATACGATTTTTCATTAAAATAACATAAAATTTATAGCATCAAATTCTCCTGATGTACCTAAAATAATTCTTAGATCTACCGGTTTAGAATGATATAGTATTCCATCAATGTTTATCTGTAGTTTTAAACGAATTGGAACAAAAGGCTTGCCATGCTTTGAAAATTTAAATGAATCTCGTCTAAATATGCTCCCTGAAGGTTGAAACTCTTTATAATTATTACTCCCTATACTAGGTCTAAAATAATGTACTGGTTTTAAATCCAAATTCATTGTATTAGACGAAACTTCATATTCAGATTTTCTATTCCATAATTGTGCATCCCAAGTGTTTTCTTTATAAAAACCAGCAGGTCTAATATAACCACTAGGATATTTTTTTCGTTGCTTGTAACGTTCTACAATAACTTTGGGTTGATGCTTTGCAATATCAATTTCGCCAATTAACGCTATCTGAAGTGTTTTATAAAGTACGTTTCTACTCAATATATGATTGTATCCTCCATAAGTTGGTGGCGTACTCCCTACTGTGGCTTCTACTATTTTATGACCTGCACCAGAATCTCTTACATTAGTTGCTCTATAAAAATGGTAATAATTCCTTTTGTAATCCCCAGATGGTTTTACATCTAATCCAAAGTTAAACTCATTTAAATGAGCATAACTGTCTATTAACTTTGCAAACTGTGCCTCTGTTGGGTAATCTCCAGTTTCAAAATATGTTTTTAATATATCTCGTTTTGCTTTCATTTATATTTAATTTTCTTGCGTTTTTAGCTATCAAATAATTGATAAGAGTTGTAAATCGAGGTATAAGACTTTTGACAAAATACTATTGAATTTATGTTCTTTTACCCTCATATATCTTCCTCTATATTAGTTTGAATAAGTATACTTAATTGTGTATGAATATGATTCATATTTACAATAGTTGCAATAATCTATTCATTACAATTTGATTAGTGAAGTAGATCGCAAATTCTTTTCCTTCTTCTTTAGGGTTCATAAAAACATTCAGTTTTTCTAAAATATCTGGTTTACCTTCTGGGAAGTCAAATAGCCC
>JABSPN010000095.1 GCA_013214425.1 Flavobacteriaceae bacterium
ATTTAAAATTTGCTGAAAGAAAAAAAAAGTTTCAGCACCCTAACTTTGGTGGTATCCCAAATCAGGATGTAAAACATTTAACGCCAATACAGCGTAAATATAATGAAGCTTCTTCAGGAATACTTAATCTGTTTATAAATTCAATTAATGGAAAGCTAAAGGAGCTTAGAGAGATGTTGAAAATAGAAGAGGCTTTACTCTTAATTGACGAAATAGATATGCTCTATGAAGAAGAGGTGTTTATTAAAGATTGCGGCATTGAAGAAGCTCGTATCGCAGATTTCTTATACTTCTGTTCAGATGATGAAAGATTTGTTGGGTTGGCTAAAAATACTGAGAAACTCACCTTGACTTAATTTTTAATCGAAAAAGATCAATAATATAAGCAGCTCAAGGCAGAGACTAAAAACTAATAGTGCTTGTGTAATACAAAGATAGTCGGTCTCTTATGTAAATCGATGGTTTCTTTTTTCCACTCCTGAACTGTTTTAGAAACGATGTACTCGCTTTCTAAAGTTAAGTCACAAGCTATACAGACTTCAGTATTAGCTCCCAAAGTCGCTTTTAAATCATCAAAAAGTTTGTTGTTTCTATATGGTGTTTCAATAAACAATTGCGATTGATTGTGATCAAAAGAAAGCTTTTCCAGACGTTTGATTGCTTTTTTTCTTTCGGTTTTGTCTATTGGCAGGTAGCCGTTAAACGCAAAGCTTTGTCCGTTAAATCCAGAACCCATCATGGCTAATAGAATAGAAGAGGGGCCAACGAGTGGCCTTACCTGAATTCCTTTTTCATGAGCAATATGGACTATATCGGCTCCCGGATCTGCAATTGCTGGACAACCAGCTTCCGATAAAAGTCCTACAACCTTTCCTTCCAAACAACTATTTAGAAAAGAAGGGAATTCTGAAGGATCTGTAAATTTATTGAGCAGGTGAAAGACTAAATCTGGTTGAGATTTTCCAGGGCTCACGCTTTTGATAAATCTTCGAGCAGATTTTTCATTTTCTACAATGAATTCATTGGTCATTTCCAACACTTTTTTAGCTGAAATCGGTAATACCTCCAAAGGAGCGGTTTCTCCTAAAGTAGTTGGGATTAAGTATAGTTTGCCCTTCATCTATGAAAGTTTAGTTACGATAATATTACAGGCATCATCAAGCATTTTGTAAACATGTTTAAATCCGTCATTGCCTCCGTAATAAGGATCTGGAACGTCTACATTTTCACCAGGGAAAACAGCATTCATAATGCGATCAACTTTATTTTTTTGTTCTTCGGAATTAGCTAGAGATACGACATCTCTATAATTCGAATTGTCCATCACATAAATATAATCAAAATCTTCAAAATCCTCTTTGACGAATTTTCTACTTCGTTGATTGGTGAGGTTAAGTCCATGTTCTCGGGCAATTGCGATTGATCTTCTGTCGGGAAGTTCACCATTGTGATGTCCAGATGTTCCGGCAGAATCAATGAAATACAATTCAGGATCTAATTTAGAAGCTAAAATTCCTTCAGCTAGTGGAGATCTGCAAATATTGCCAAGGCAAACCATTAATATTTTTGTTTTCATGATAGACGAATTGATTGTAAAAAGATAAAAAAAATACCTTTTAAAGCTAAAAGGTATTGCAATATTAAAGTGTTAACTTCTTTTGTAAGTCTTCAACGTACTTTCTGAATTGTTTATCTGTTGACGATAAATTATCGACAGTTTTGCAAGCATGGAGTACAGTGGCATGATCACGGCTGCCAATTTGAGAGCCAATACTTGCCAATGAAGCTTTGGTCAATTTTTTGGCAAAGAACATAGCCAATTGTCTGGCTTGTACGATATGACGTTTTCTTGTTTTAGATTGTAATGTGTCGACATCCATTTGGAAATAATCAGAAACAACCTTTTGAATATAATCGATAGAAACTTCACGTTTGGTGTTCTTAACAAACTTCTCTACGATTTGTTTCGACAATTCTAGTGTGACTTCTTTTTTGTTGAATGATGCCTGAGCGATAAGCGATACAATAGCGCCTTCTAACTCTCTTACATTAGTTTTAATGTTTTTAGCGACATATTCAATGATTTCTTCCGGCATCTCAACTCCATCTCTGAATAATTTGTTTTTCAGAATGGCAACACGTGTTTCGAAATCTGGATGTTGTAACTCTGCAGATAATCCCCATTTAAATCTAGATAATAAGCGTTGCTCAATATCTTGCATATCAATTGGAGCTTTATCTGAAGTCAGGATTACTTGCTTTCCGTTTTGGTGTAGGTGATTGAAGATGTGGAAGAATACGTCTTGCGTTCCTGCTTTTCCTGAAAGGAATTGCACATCGTCAATGATTAATACATCAATTAACTGATAGAAATGAATGAAATCGTTTCTATTATTTTTTCTAACGGAATCCGTAAATTGTTGAATAAACTTTTCAGCTGAAATATATAAGACAGTTTTGTCTGGATATTTTTCTTTTATTTCAACACCAATAGCATGTGCTAAATGTGTTTTACCTAAACCAACAGCTCCAAATACAAAAAACGGATTAAAAGAAGTTCCTCCAGGTTTGTTAGCAATAGCCAAACCAGCAGAACGAGCTAATCTGTTAGAGTCTCCTTCTAAGAAATTATCGAAATTGTAATTCGGATTGAGTTGAGATTCAATTTTTACATTTCTGATACCTGGAATAATGAACGGATTTTTTAATTCAGGATCTTTTTTTGTAATAGGAATATCAACCTCTTGAGATCTTACTGGAGTTCTTTCAGAACTTGGTATTTGTTGCGTAACAGTTTTGTTATTATGGAGAGCTTTTCCTTTTCTTATGACATAGATCAATTTGGCATTTTTACCTAACTCTCTAATTAAGGAAACTTTTAAAATTTTCAAGTAGTGTTCTTCTAACCATTCATAGAAGAAAGAACTGGGTACTTGGATACTTAAGGCGTTGTCAACTATCTTTACGGCTTTAATAGGCTCAAACCAAGTTTTGAAAGCTTGTTCCTCAATATTATCCTTAATAAAAGAGAGACAATTATTCCAAACCAACTCAGCCGATTTCTTCATACTTACTTAGTTCTAAAAAATTAAAAATTAAAATTAGTTTTTCTTACTTGAATAAACGCAGGGATTCATATCTGCGTTTACGTCTGCTTGGGTAGACAAATATGTGAACAAAAAAATTAAAAAAAAAATAAAATCACTATTGAATATTAAGTTTTTTTTTCGCATGTTAAAGTAAAAAAGCTATGTTCGCACAATAAATTTATTTAATCGATGAAATACCACGAAACTGCGATTAGGGTTAGATATGCAGAAACCGATCAAATGGGGGTAGTTTACCATGGCAACTTCGCTCAATACTTTGAAGTGGCACGAGTAGCATGGTTAAGGGAATTGGGAGTATCCTATAAGCTAATGGAACAAGATGGAGTGATGTTACCTGTTGTGAATTTGAATATCAATTTTAAGAAACCGGCTCATTACGATGAGTTGTTAAAAATAAGAACAAAACTGAAATCAAAACCTACAGCCAAAATTATTTTTGAGTATGAGATTTTAAATGAAAAAGACGAGCTAATTTCTACTGCTGAAACAACATTAGTTTTTGTCAATATTGAAACTAAAAAACCAATGCTATGTCCAGAAGATCTTTTGAATAAATTAGGATTCTAATTCTTTGATTGTTGCGCCATATAAATTTTCGAAAATTTCAAAAAAACGAGAGGCATCTTTTTTTCTAATAGCGAGTGTATACTCACAATGCAATTCTAACTTTTGATTGATAATTCTCAAATCATGTTCTTTTATTATTCTCATAACTTTATTCATTAATGGATAATCGAAAATGAGTTGATAATGAAAGTCAATTGTTTTTTCAATAATTGTAGCATTTTCCAATGCCAATTGTGCTCCAGTTCTGTAAGCATTAATTAAGCCACCCACACCTAGCTTAGTACCTCCAAAATAACGTACAACAACCAAAAGTACATTAGTGACGTCGAAAGATTGAATTTGTCCGTATATAGGCTGTCCGGCAGAATTGCTTGGTTCTCCATCATCATTAGCACGATATCTGATCTTCTCGGTACCCAATTGCCAAGCATAGCACCAATGTCTTGCTGTATGATGTTCTTTTTTTAGTTCTTCAATCTGAATTTTCACATCTTCTTCCGAAGTAATAGGGAAAGCATAGCCAAAAAATTTACTACCTCTGTCTTTAAAGAGATCCCCAGCAAAAGCTTTTTCAATGGTTTTGTATGTGTCTTTTGATTCAGCCAAAAGTGATAATTAAGTGATCAAAAATATAGAAATTATTGCTAACAGCACACCAATCCAATTCTTTGTTAAGAGTTTTTCTTTAAAGAGTAGTAGTCCTAATAATGTAGTAAATACTACTATAGCAACATTATTAATGGTAAAAACAATTCCGCTACCAATTTCCAGATGCACGAATTCTTTTGCCATGGAATCAAGTGCCTTCAGGAGATAAATAATAGAATAATAGTTGATGGACCCCAAGACGATTCCTCCAATAATGTTTTTAAGTTGGATTTTGGAGGGTCTGAATACAAAAATTATCAGTCCTAGCATACCAGCAAAACCAAAGATGATAGCCGAGAAATAGGGTAGTTCAGGAATCGGAACATAAGTATCCTGAACATATTTTATTGTAGTATCAATAATTCCTGACCCCAAAAAAAGTAAAAAAGGAAAGAGATAGCTGTTGGTGTTCTTTTTTTCTTCAGATTTGCTAGTAGTCAAATAAACTGCTATAAGCGCTAAAAGAATTCCTGTTATTTTAATCAAGTGGAGTTTTTCTCCATATAAATAAACCCCAAAGATTACAGGAACAACTATTGACATTTTACCTGCAACAGAAGCAACTGAAACACCGTTTCTTTGGGAAGTCAAGCCCATTAGATTGAATACGGAAATAAAGAGAAAGCTCAGTATTAGTGCACCAATAAACCAGGCTTTGTTTGGGATTTCCGACACAACAATTTTTCCAGAATAGGAAATAAGTCCGAATAATAAAGCAGTAAAATAATTAACGACAATCGCTTGAAAAGTATTGATCTGATATTTGTCAAATAATTTAAAAAGAATGAACAGTAAACTTGAGCAGGTTACGCTTAGTATAAGAAATATCATAAGAACAATTCTTTTTTAACGGTTGGTAGTTCACTGACATCTTCTAGTTTTGGGTCAATAGTCCAGACATGAATCCCAAGTTTGCTGGCAGCATCGGTATTCTCTTGAGTATCGTCTATAAATAAAGTTTCAGAAGCAATAAGATTATTCTCATTCAAAACGAATTCAAAAATTTCCTGAATAGGTTTTCTCATTCCTATTTCATGTGACAGGTAGAATACCTCGAAGCAATTTTTAAACTCCTGAAATAATGCTTCTCCCCAGTCATTAATAATCCAGTTCAGATGCATTTCATTGGTGTTGCTCAGCATAAAGCAACGATAGTTTGTGTTCATTTCCTTTAAGAAGTCCATACGATGTTTTGGGAAATCAAGTAATATTTCATTCCAAATATCAATAAAATCTGCTGTAGTGATTTCAGGAAATAAGGTGTTGATTTTGTCAAGAAATTGAGCAGTACTTAAAGCTCCAATTTCATATTCCTGACACCATGTTTTAAAAGATGCAGGGAGTTCATCAGCATTATACTGATTCAGATTCCCATGAATAACCTGTTTATTTAGATTGATGAACACATCACCAAAATCAAAGATTATATTTTTTATCAACGCTTATATCGGTTTAATGTATCGTTAGCAATGAGTTGTGTGCTGAATTCTTTTTTACTGAAACTGGGTGCTTTTACTCCTGATTTTAATTCAGAGGAGCCTTTAAAAACAAACGCTTCATCCCAGGCATTCTTATCTATAAAAGACTGAAGTGTTTTAGCGCCTCCTTCAATAATTAAGGATTGAATTCCACGATCAAAAAGTACTCTGTTAATCTCATTAATAAAATCATTAAAATCAATAGACTCAATCGCAATATTGTTTTTAGTATACTCCTGAGGAACTTCCGATAAAATAAGAGTAGGTTGGCTACCATCAAAAATATGATGATGTTCAGGTATTTTACCAGTTCTATCTACAATAACTCGAAGCGGTTGATTTCCTTTCCAATCTCTTGTGTTCAATTGAGAATTGTCAATAATAGCAGTATTAGTGCCAATTAGGATTGCGGTTTCAGTAGCTCTTAATTTATGCGATAATTGCTTAGAGTATGCATTAGAAATCCAGGTGATTTTCGAGTTGTTTTCAGGAGCAATAAACCCGTCAGAAGTCTCTGCCCATTTTAAAATTGTATAAGGGCGTTTTTCATTGTGAAAAGTAAAAAAGCGTTTGTTTAACTCAATACATTCGTCTTCTAAAATTCCTAGGATTACATCACAGCCGTGATTTCGTAATCGGTCAATTCCCTTTCCTGCGACTTCAGAAAAAGTATCGACGCAACCGATAACAACTTTTGGTATACCACTTTTGATAATTAAATCGGCACAAGGAGGTGTCTTTCCAAAGTGACTACAAGGTTCCAGAGAAACATAAATAGTCGCTTCCTTCAATAGCGATGTTTCCTTTACAGATTGGACAGCATGTACTTCTGCATGCTCCTCACCAGCCTTTCGATGCCAACCTTCTCCAATGATCTTATTATTGTGCACAATAACAGATCCAACTAACGGATTGGGATAGGTAAGACCTAAACCATTTTTGGCTAATTGAATACATCTTTTTATATATTTTTTATGATCGTTCAAGAGATTTTCTACTACCTTTACTCAGAAATTAATTCATAAAGCAAAAATACCATATTATTGGAATGTCTGAAGTAATTATTAGAGAAATTAAATTAGAAGATAATAGTGCTGCAGCAAAGGTGATTAGAGAAGTTTTAGTGGAGATGGGAGTGCCTAAAGTTGGAACAGCCTATGAAGATAAAGCATTAGATGAGATGTATGAAACCTACGATAGGGACAAAGCGGCCTATTTTGTAGTTGAAGAAAATCAAGAAATTATTGGGGGTGCTGGTATCGCTCAATTAGATAATTATGATGGAAATGTATGTGAACTTCAAAAAATGTATTTTTCACCTAAGGCTCGTGGTAGAGGATTAGGATCTAAAATGATGCAAATCTGTCTCAATTTTGCAAAAGAGATTGGTTTTGATCAATGTTATTTAGAGACGATGCCTTATATGGAAGATGCCAGGAAATTGTATAAAAAAGTGGGCTTCACTTCTTTAGAAAAGCCTATGGGAGATACAGGACATTATAACTGTTCTCGTTGGATGATAAGAGAGCTGTAAATGAGTTCAGCAATAAAAATTATACGTACAGATTCTTCTCACGAAGATTTTATACAATTAGTAGCACTTCTCGATGCTGATTTAGCGATGCGTGATGGAGACGAACACGAATATTATCATCAGTTTAATAATATAGATGTGCTCAAATATACTGTAGTAGTCTACTGTGATGATCATGCAATTGGTTGCGGTGCCATTAAGCAATTTCAAACCAACTCGGTCGAAGTAAAGAGAATGTTCACTAAACCAGAAAGCAGAGGTAAAGGAATCGCTACACAAATCCTTTTAGAGTTAGAACAATGGGCCAAAGAATTAGGCTTTCAAAAGAGCGTTTTAGAAACGGGAAAACGTCAACCAGAAGCCATTGCTTTATACACAAAGAATAACTATCAAATCATTCCAAATTACGGACAATATATTGGGATTGATAATAGTTTATGTTTTGAGAAAGAACTATAAATGACAATTACTCAGTATAGAAATACACTACAAGAAAGTTTGTTGGGAATTTATCCTAAGGATGAGATAGATGCTTTTCTCTTCAGGCTATCAGAATCTTTTTTGGACTTAAAGAGAATTGATTTTAATCTTAGTCCTGATCAAGTAATTCCTGAATCCAAATTAAGCGTATTATTAGAAGCTATAGACTTTTTGAAGCAAGAGCAACCGATTCAGTATATAATTGGTTCAACAGAGTTTTATGGCTTAGAATTTAAAGTAAACCCAACGGTGCTTATTCCAAGACCTGAAACAGAAGAATTAGTGGCTTGGATCATTCAGGATTTTAAAAAAAGAAATAAGACAGAACAGCTATCAATATTAGATATTGGCACTGGTTCTGGTTGTATTCCAATTAGTTTGAAGAGGAATTTGAAAAATGCTAAGCTTAGTGCAATAGATGTTTCCCAAGAAGCCTTACAAGTAGCTAATGAAAATGCTGCATTAAATACTGTTTCCATTGAATTTATAAAAAGCAATATTCTCACCACAACATCTTTACCCAAACAGTATGATGTGATTGTTTCCAATCCGCCCTATGTTAGGCTTTTGGAAAAGCAGGAAATCAAGTCAAATGTATTAGACAATGAGCCTCATTTGGCACTATTTGTAGAAGATGACGATGCATTGTTGTTTTACAGGAAAATATCAGAGTTAGCGAAAGGCGCTTTAAGAGAGAATGGAGCCTTGTACTTTGAAATCAATCAATATTTAGGAAAAGAGACAAAAGAATTAGTAGCTTCTTTTGGTTTTCAAGTTGAGCTAAAACAAGACTTGTTTGGAAATTATAGAATGCTAAAAGCGGTTTTGGAATAAAAATGACAATAGGAACAGTAATGTCAATGAAAGTCAAAATGAAAATGATCAATATCAATGAAAATGAAAGTGAAAATGCAGTAATGACAAATGATATATAGACGTTAATGCTTTTATCAGGTCGAGCGAGTTTACGCTAAGCAAAGTCAAAGAGCGACCTAGACAACATATAAATAACTCGAATTTGAATATGAAAAATATCACTGTTTTTTGTGGATCCAGTATCAGTAACAATGAGGTGTTAATTAACCAGGCCTACGAGTTAGGAAAGTTTTTAGCCAAACGTAACATTGCATTAATTTATGGAGGTGCCAAAATTGGTTTGATGGGAAAGGTAGCCGATGGTGTTTTGGATCACGCAGGCGAAGCAATTGGTATTATCCCTAAATTTTTGACCTCAAAAGAAGTGCTACATGAAGGACTTTCCAGAATAATTGTTACTGAAACGATGCATGAGCGTAAAGAGAAGATGCACAATTTATGTGACGGTTTTATTACATTACCTGGTGGCTTTGGAACACTTGAAGAATTGTTTGAAGCCCTAACCTGGTCGCAATTGGGGTTACATCAAAAACCTATTGGTATACTCAATTCAAATGGTTTTTATAATGACATGCTCAAGTTTATCGATCAAATGATTACCTCAGAACTATTAAAGCCTTCCAATAAAGAATTACTGATTGTTTCAGATACTATTCAAGATTTATTCCAACAGATGGGTGATTTCGTGCCGCATCCCGTTCCCAAATGGATGAACAAGAATCTATAATTTCCATTATCGATAAAAAAGACTAACTTTGGGTGTCATCAATTCAAAAACAAGTACATTAGGAAACTCAAATCCTTATTGCAACTAGTATTTTCTTTCTTGTTATTCAATTGTTCAAATGATGATTCCTA
>JABSPN010000096.1 GCA_013214425.1 Flavobacteriaceae bacterium
CCATTCGGTTACTTCTAAACAAGACTCAACTTGAATAGCCGTATAACGGACACATGTTTTTTGGTCTCCATGAAGCTCATCATAAAGCTCAAATCGATGTCCGAGAAATGTATCCTTTTTACCTTCAACTAATTCAGTATATGTTACTTTTCCTTGTCTCACTTCATACGGACTGGTATGTTTAAAATCATCTGTAATGGGTAAATCGAGAAAATCTCCCGTTTCCCATACTTTGAAACATTTATGTACAAGTTGTTTAGACATTATTTCATAACTTTTTTATATGAACTTCATCTAATTATTGATTATTGTTGAAGTCAATTAGATTGTTTAAAGATAAGTAAATTAACCATTTTATAATTCATGAATAAATAAAACTAATTATGGATAGAAACGCAATCGCCTGGTTTGAAATTCCAGTAAACGATATGATTTGAGCCATTGCCTTTTAAGATGAAGTTTTTCTGTTTGATGTGATAAAACAAGAGTTTGGTAGTGAAGTCATGGGATGGTTTCCTTAATCTGGAGAAGATAAATATGGTGCTTCAGGTTCATTAATTTATAGTCCTAATAATAGGAGTCAAGAGATAGAGGCCATAATGTATTTTAATTCTTAGGTTGGAGATATATAGTTAGAGTTAGGTAGAGTAGGAGTGGCTGTGCTTACGCTATTATGTAAAAACTAAATATCTGACGAAATAGTTGATATGGGTTTGATACTTGATGCTGAAGGAAACCGTGTGGCTTTGTACGAGCATGTTAAAAGTAAAATGAAAGGGTGTTAAGCTTTTTTACGCTTTAATACTTTGTATTCTTCATAACAACTGCTAATGGCATCTAATATTTGAAGGTCGTTAGCAGTTTGTATAAAGCTTTTAGAATAGTTACAGTGAATTAGTACTTCTTCTAATTCTTGTTTATCAACTTCTAATAGAGTAGTTAAGAGTTCTCTATCAAATTTAGAAGCTAGCAAATCACGTATTTCATGGTCTTTTTTCATCTTGCGTAACTTACGCATTTGTTTGGGTTTTTTTCCAAAGACATTGTAGAGCAAGTCGGCGGGATTAAAGACGGCTCCTAGAATTTGTCCAATAGTATTTGGGCCTTTCTTACCGGCTTCATATCCTTTTGGCAAACCAGAAATACTGTAACGTCCTGCATTTGTGTTGGTAGGAACATATTTAGCATCAATTTCCAGATATCCTGTAAGGTTATGCGATTTAACAACTACTTCCTCAAGCGCGTAGGCCAATTCAGTTAATTCAATAGAGGTATTCTGATATTTTAACCAGTCACCAGTTACTTTAACTTTAAAAGATTTGTATCCTAAAAACGAAAAGTGAAGTGTGTCATTAACTTCAGCTTGAATTTTAAACTCTCCTTGTTTGTTTGTAATGGTCCCGATAACTTGATTTAGGTTAACAACATGCACATTCTCCATAGGAAATTGAGTAGAAGCACTGGTTACTTTACCCTTGGCATATTGAATAGAATCGTTCACCTTGACACTGTCTTTTAACTTGTCAGGTGTTGTGTCCTGTGCAGATCCAACCAAAGCGCATAAAAGCAGGCAGAATAAAACGATATATTTAATCAAGGTTTGCATATTACTATGATAAAAATAAGAAACTTATTCTTAGTAGTCGTTTTTTTATCTTAAAATTAACAGAGATTTACGCTTCTGTTAGATTTAAAAAATAATTTTAATATCACACTAAGCTTGTCGAAGTCTTAATTTGCTGATCTTTCGACAAGCTCAAGATGATAGTTATCTTCTTTTAGATCGTCTCCCTTGAAAACTAGGCGGCTTTCTTTTTCCTTTAGAACTTCCTTTACTTCCAGAATCTCTATTACCTCTGCGTCCGTCTTTTTTCTTTCCTTTAAATCCGCCACTATTTTTTCTATCGTCTCCACCTCGTCTTCTTTTTTTATTTCGATCTCTACCGCCTCCATAGGCAGGTTTATTAGAGATTTCAACGTTGATGTAGCGTCCATCCATTTGAAAATCCTGAAAGAATTCTAATACCTTATCTTTTTTGTCGGCATCAGTGTTGAAAAATGAGAAACTTTCTTTGCAGTCTACTTTAAAGACATCGTCTCTTCCTAATTCTAATAGTTCTTTTAATAAGTCTTTTAAACTCATCCAGTCATAACCGTCTTTACGACCTACATTGATAAAGTAACGAACAGATCCGTCTGAACTTCCAGAGTCACCTCTGGAATCGCCATTTACATTTAGATTCTTAGATTTTTTATAATAATTAGAAAAACGTGTGAACTCAACAGAGAAGAATTTTTTGATTAATTCCTCTTTTGATAATTCTTCTAATTCTTCATTTAAACTTGGTAAGTAGATTTCAATATCTTCATTGATTTCCGTTTTCTTCACCTTATTAGCTAAATGAAACAACTGAATCTCACAAATCTCGCTTCCGCTTGGAATATCCTTTTTCTCAAAAGATTTTTTTATGATTTTTTCAATGGTTTTAATTTTTCTTTGCTCACTTTTGGTAATGATGACCATTGAAACACCAGATTTTCCAGCTCTTCCAGTTCGACCACTCCTATGTGTGTAGGTCTCAATTTCATCTGGCAATTGGTAATTAATAACGTGAGTAATATCATCTACATCTATACCGCGAGCTGCCACATCTGTAGCGACTAACATTTGGATTTGTTTACTCCTGAAAGACTTCATTACCAAATCACGCTGATGCTGACTTAAATCACCATGCAAGGCTCCGGCACTATATCCGTCTTCTATTAATTTTTCGGCAACGGCCTGTGTGTCTCTTTTTGTTCTACAAAAAATAACTGAAAAGATCCCTGGATTTGCATCGGCTAGTCTTTTTAAAGCTAAATAACGATCACGACCAGAGACCATATAAAACTCATGAGAAACGTTTTTATTACCAGAGTTTTTGGTCCCAACGGTAATCTCCTTAGGCTTGTACATAAATTCCTTAGCAATAGTAGCTACTTCTTTAGGCATTGTTGCCGAAAACAACCAGGTGTTTTTGTCTTGAGGAGTGTCTGAAAGAATTTCAGTGATATCTTCATAGAATCCCATGTTCAACATTTCATCTGCTTCATCTAAAACACAGGTATCTATTTTGGTAATGTCGACCATTCTTCTTCTGATCATATCACCCATACGTCCGGGAGTTGCTACAATAATTTGTGCACCTTTCTTTACTTTTTTAGCCTGATCTGTGATACTTGCGCCTCCGTAGATAGCTACTACATTTAATCCTTTAACGTATTTTGAATACAACTGAAGCTCGTTGGCAATTTGTAAACAAAGTTCTCTTGTAGGAGAAAGGATTAACCCTTGAGTAGTTCGGCTGTTCGAATCTACTTTTTCAATTAAAGGAAAGCCAAACGCAGCGGTTTTACCCGTTCCGGTTTGTGCTAAGGATACAATATCCGTTTCTTGTTCTAAAAGTAATGGGATTGTTTTTTCTTGTACTTCACTAGGTTGTTCAAAACCTAAGTCTTTAATAGCTAGTAGGCATTCATCGCTTAAACCTAGCTGTTCAAATTTTATCATGTTTATATTTTATACAATTCGCACCATTGTTACTTGGAGCTTCCCCTGTTCGCACAAAATATAACGCTCTCTCTAACAATGTATATACCATTTTGGTATCAGTGGGGCAAAGGTATACTTAAAAATGAACTAGTCACTATATTTAGGTTAATATGTTAAAATAATGTAAAAAGTACTTGATAAAATGTAAAGTTTGTTTTACATTTGAATAATCAAATTAAAAAATGAACAGTATGAACACACAATTTTTATTACCACACAAATTCAAAAAACCAGGATGGATTCTATTAATTATTGGAGTAATAGCAGGTATCTTGATGAATCTTTTTGAAATAGAAGCCGATTATTTTGGCAAGGCAAAAGTATTGGCAATTTATTCGGAAGGCTTTTTTACAGAAGACAGTTTTTTTAAAATTATCAAAAACGGATTACTTGATGAGATCATTTCTATTTTCATCATTATAGGAGGGATTTTAGTTGGTTTCTGCAAAACCAAAGACGAAGATGAATTTATTTCTTCATTGCGATTAAGTTCTTTGGTTTGGTCTGTATACGTTAATTATGGAATATTGTTATTTGCGATTGTCTTTATTTTTGACATGACATTTATGAACGTGATGATTTATAATTTATTTACAATGCTATTGTTTTTCATCATTAGGTTTCACATACTATTACATAAAGCTAACAGACTATGAATAATAAAATAAAAATTCAGAGAGCCATTAGAGATGTGACTCAGGCTCAGTTAGCAGAAGCAATAGGCGTGAGTAGGCAGACTATTAATGCCATGGAGAAAAACAAGTACGTGCCTTCGACAGTACTGGCCTTAAAATTGGCTAAATTCTTCGGAATCGCTGTTGAAGAACTTTTTGAATTGGGTGAGAATGATTAATCTATAACTCATTTAAGAAAGCAACCAATTTTCTTACCGCTTTACCGCGATGACTTAAAGTAGCTTTTTCTTCCTGATTCATTTCAGCAAAAGTTTTATAATATCCCTTAGGAACAAAAATGGGGTCGTAACCAAATCCGAGTGCGCCCCTTTTTTCTTGTATAATAGTTCCTTCGCAGATACCTTCAAATAAATATTCTTCGCCATCAAGAAGTAAAGAAATGACCGTAATGAAGCGAGCAGAACGATCAGTTTTGTTTTCGAGATTTTTCAGGAGTAAATCCATATTATCACCTGCATTTTTTTGACTTCCCGCATAACGAGCAGAATAGACTCCAGGTTCACCGTTTAAGGCATTTACTTCCAATCCTGTATCGTCTGAAAAGCAATTCAATTGATAATGTTTCTGAATGTATTCAGATTTCATGGAAGCATTTCCTGAGATCGTATCAGCGGTTTCAGGAATATCCACTAAACAATTAATTTCTTTTAGTGTCACTAAGTTGATATGAGGGAGCATTTGTTGTACTTCCTTAAGTTTATTTTGATTATTGGTAGCGAAGACGAGTTTCATATTATATCTAGTAAATTATATTAAGGCCAAAATATAAAAACTTTTAAAATGGGTAAGAAATTCTAAAAGCTTGAGCAGAGTTAGGAAGATAGTAATTAACTAAACTTATTTAAATTATGAAACACATTTTATTGATTGCAAGTTTTGCAACATTAGCTTGACTTATTTCTCTGGTCAAAATACATACGGAAATGATACTAATGATCCAACAACTACAAGTAATGGACAAAATGCAGGAATTCAAGGAGCTAATAATTGTTTTTTTGGAAGGCAATCTGGAGAAAATACAACCAGTACATTAAATAGTTATTTTGGTTTTAGAGCTGGACGAAATAGCTTAGGAGTAGGTTATATATGTTTATAGGGTCTTATGCAGGTGAGGACAGTAATGGTAAACAAAATATTACAATTGGAACTCAAGCAGGAAGATATAATGATGGGAACAATAATGTTTTTATTGGATTAAACTCAGGTAGAAATTCTAACGGAGGATCAAATATTTTTTTAGGAAGTGATTCAGGGAGAGAGAGTTTTTACCTGATGCAAATGGTTATGTGTCTTTAACCATTGATCCAAGTTTAGTTCTTGACTGTACAGTGCCTTCTGGAAATAGTTCAGGAGATAATGGAGGCAATAGCGATGGCGCAAATGATATTGAAGACTTTATCATGTATCCGAATCCAAATACAACAGGATTGCTTACTGTAGAAAAAGTAGTCACCGATGGAGAAAACTTTAGTATCTATGTTCTAGATTTAATGGAAAATACTATCATCAATACTACTTTAGATACTGATCTGGATGGAGTTATTTCAGTTTCGATTCCTCCAAGTGTGCCTAATGGTATTTATGTAGTCAGAATATCTTCAACTTTTGATATAGAAACAAAACAATTGATTTTAAATCGATAAACATTAAATTCAAAATTCCCATTGTTATGATGGGAGTTTTTTATCGATGGTGATAAGGTTCGTTTTTCAAAATAGTAAAAGCCCTGTAAATTTGTTCTACAACAAATAAACGAATCATCTGATGTGAAAACGTCATCTCTGAAAGTGATACTTTTCCTTGAGCTTTCTGATAGACTTCTTTTGAAAACCCGTAAGGGCCACCAATAACAAATACCAGTGTTTTGATTCCTGAATTCATTTTCTTTTGTAAGAATTCTGAAAAATTGACTGAAGTAAAGGTCTTCCCTTTTTCATCGAGTAACACAAGTTGATCTGTTGGTTGCAGCTTTTTTAGAATAAATTCACCTTCTTTTACCTTTTGCTGTTCCTCGCTAAGGTTCTTAACGTTTTTGATATCAGGGATAATGTCTAAATCGAATTTCACATAGTGTTTCAATCTATTTTCATAAACGCTAATAAGCTCATGTAATTCCTTATTGTCAGTTTTTCCTATGGCAAGTAATTTGATATTCATTTTTTCAATATTCCTTAGAAGGAGGAACTCAATTTTTCTATTTTTGTTAACGACAAAGTTACTACAAATGATTTCAGAAGAACAATTCAATTCAGAAATAGCCTTAATAATTGCAAATGCCATTCGTGAAGATGTAGGTGATGGCGACCATACCTCTTTATCTTGTATTCCAGAAACTGCTACAGGAAAAGCGAAGTTGTTGGTAAAAGATAAAGGAATATTAGCAGGTGTTACTTTTGCAAAAGAAGTTTTCAATTATGTCGATAGTGATTTAAAAGTTGAAGTTTTAATTGAAGATGGAGAGCAAGTAAAATACGGTGATATTGCATTCTATGTTGAGGGGAGTTCACAATCTATTTTAAAAGCAGAGAGACTAGTATTAAATGCGATGCAACGCATGAGCGCTATTGCAACGAAGACCAATCATTTTGTAAAATTACTGGAAGGAACCAAAACTAAAATTTTAGATACACGTAAGACCACACCTGGTATTCGTGCCTTAGAAAAATGGGCTGTAACAATTGGAGGTGGAGTCAATCATCGTTTTGCTTTGTATGATATGATTATGATTAAAGACAACCATATTGATTTTGCCGGAGGAGTAGCTAAAGCTATTTATAAAACCAAAGCTTATTT
The DNA here is from genome assembly GCA_013214425.1 of Flavobacteriaceae bacterium. GTDB lineage: Bacteria > Bacteroidota > Bacteroidia > Flavobacteriales > Flavobacteriaceae > DT-35. Next base: position 7,081 of record JABSPN010000096.1, read on the forward strand.
AAAAGAGCACAATAAAGACCTTAAAATTATCGTTGAAGCTAGGAATCTCCTAGAAATAGAAGAAATTCTTCAATCTGGTGGAGTATACCGAATCCTGATTGATAATTTTAATTATGAAAATACGCGAAAGGCTGTAGCGTTAATAGGGGATCAATGCTTAACTGAATCTTCAGGAGGAATTAATGAAGATACAGCAAGACATTATGCAGAATGTGGGGTAGATTTTATATCTTCAGGAGCCTTAACACACTCGGTTTATAATTTAGATCTCAGTTTAAAAGCTGTTTAAGACTTGGAAGAAGAACAAGTAGAAATAAAAAAAGAGAAAAGAATTCCAATTATCAGTTGGGTTTTCGATCTGGGAAAGAAAATTATTCTTCCTGGATTGGAGGGATTATCGCTACATGATGTGCTGGAAATGTACATTAGAGGAATAGTTAAAGGTGCTTTAACTACCAGGGCTAGTGCTATTTCTTATAGTTTTTTTATGTCCTTATTTCCTTTTTTATTATTCGTATTCAACCTGTTGCCTTATTTTGAAGAAATAGGTTTAATTAATTATAGAGAAGATTTTTTACCATTCCTGGAAAGTGTCTTCCCACCCAATACTTTAGATGCTTTTGAAGAAACTACTCAAAATATTTTCAAGAAAAAAAATGGCGGATTATTATCAACCTCATTTATCCTTTCCATGTTTTTAATAGCAAATGGAGTCAATGCATTATTTAACGGATTTCGTAATTCAATTCACACTAGATTAACGCGTCATTTTGTCAAACAATATTTTGTAGCTTTTGGTGTTGGCTTGTTGTTGGCATTGTTTTTGTTTTTAACCGTAATAGCGATACCATTAACAGAAATATATATCGTACAGAACTTAAAAGATTTTGGACATATCGATACAGATCTAGGCGGAATAATAGTGGCTAAATATGTAATATTTACGGTCATGTTTTATACAACGATTGCTACATTTTATTATTTCGGAACTCCTGGAAAGAAGAGTAGCAGATATTTTACTCCTGGAGCCAACTTGTCTACCATCTTATTTTTGTTAACAACTTATCTCTTCGGAATATATGTCAATAACTTTGCTCAGTATAACGAATTATATGGTTCTATAGGGGCAATTCTGATATTAATGCTGTATATTTGGTTAAATTCAAACATACTTCTTCTTGGCTTTGAATTGAATGCTTCGTTGAAGATTTTAAAAATTAAAAACACACAAAATAATTTAAATACATAACAACATGAGAACATTTTTGATAATATTAATTACTGTAGTTGGAGTAAACTTTTCTAGTGCTCAAAAAGAAATAGCAGGTGTTAAAGTTGCTGATAAAGAGACGTTTCAAGAAAAAGAGTTAACACTAAATGGAGTAGGTTTGCGTGAAAAATTATGGTTTGATTTATACGTTGGAATGCTATACGTTACCAATAAAAGCAAAAGCGCAGATGCTTTAATTAATAGTGATAATCCAATGGCGATTAAGTTACATATTACAGATAGTAAAGTAACACAAGAGAAAATGGTGAAAGCTGTAAATGAAGGTTTTGAAAATTCCTCTCATGGAAACGCTTCCAAAGCAGAAATTTCTAAATTTAAAGGCTTCTTTAGTGAAAAGATAGTAGAAGGGACTATTTTTGATTTAGTTTATATGGATGGTAAAACTACCGTTTACAGAAACGGAAAGAAAAAAGGAAGTGTAGAAGGATTAGAATTCAAAAAGGCTTTATTCGCTATCTGGTTAGGTAAAGAACCAGCAGATGATGATTTAAAAGATGGAATGCTAGGAAAATAATTAAATCTAGATACGATAATAAAAACCTCTCAAATTTGAGAGGTTTTCTTTTTACATTTGTTTTTTATTAAGTTGTTGAGTTACTATATAGACGTCATATTGCCCATTCCGTTAGTTAAACTGTTTACCTATAGCATTAACGAAGAAGAGGCTAAGTTCCTTATGCAAGGGATGCGTATAGCTGTACCTTTTGGTAAATCAAAAATTGTCACGGGTTTAGTCTATAGTGTTCATCAAGAAGCACCGAAAACTTACGAGGCTAAAGATATTCATCAGATTCTTGATGAGTTTCCTGTAGTAACTACTCAACAAATTAAACATTGGGAATGGATTTCTAGTTATTATATGTGTTCAGTAGGAGAGGTGATGAAAGCTGCCTTGCCTGGAGCCTTTCTTTTCGCTTCTGAAACACTAGTTTCAAAAGGAAGTAAGGGAATTGATGAATTAGAACTCAGTGATCAGGAATATCTTATTTGTGAAGCACTTGAACTTCATTCAGAATTAAAAGTTCAGGAAATAATGGACTTAATCCAGAGGAAGAATGTGTTTGGAGTTTTGAAATCATTGTTGGGTAAGGAAGCGATTAAGCTTCGTGA
>JABSPN010000097.1:0-6588 GCA_013214425.1 Flavobacteriaceae bacterium
ATGCCATTTTCTATAGCTAATTGTAAACTATTCTGATAGCAATTCGTTAATAATTGCACTTCATTTTTTGTTCCTCCATTCCAAACTGGTCCAACTGTATGAATGACATAATTAGCTGGTAATGCTCCTGCTGTTGTAATCACGGCTTCTCCTGTTGGACATTTTCCCTGCTTAGCTCTTATGGCTCTACAGGCTTCTAATATTGCTGATCCGCCTTTTCTATGTATGGCTCCGTCGACTCCACCACCACCCAATAAAGAGCTGTTTGCCGCATTTACTACTGCGTCTACTTTACTGGTGGTGATATCGCCTATTTGTATAGTTAGTTTCATTTTATTTCTTGTTTTATTTATTCATTTTGTCTTGACACAAAACGAATCAAAAAGTCAAGACTCACTAATCTCTGACTAAATTCTTCTTTCCAATTCTAAAGTTTCTGACCTTTTCAGTAAACTGAATTCGAACAAGCAGAAACTTTTATACGAATTGTCAACTCGAATTTTACGTCATCGTTTAGTAGGTCAATGCTTAATTACTTCAATATAGCTTGTGTTAAATTAATTTAAGCTATCATGGAATCTGACAATTAGGTTGTCAATATCATCATATCTAGCTAATTGAAATTTCCATGTTTCTGGTATCGCTTCAAATCCGAAATACAACCCAGCTAAACCTCCTGTAATAGCTCCTGTTGTATCTGTGTCTTCACCTAAATTAACCGCTTTTAACACGGTTTCTTCATAAGTTTCAGAATTTAAAAAACACCATAGTGAAGCTTGTAATGAATACAGAACATAACCGCTTCCTCTAATAAACTCATCTTTAAAAATAAAGATATCTTGTTTTAATATTTCATCATAAAGCGCGATCTCTTTAGAGCTTATCTCAAGTTTACTCAAATACTCTATTCACTTCTTTCTTCATTTGCCCATAGGCTTCAAACTTCTCCATACCCTTCAGGAGTAATAAGGCATATTCTACATAAATAAAACATCCTATTACGGATCTGATATGAGCATGAGTCAAAGAAGAAATGTCTTTTATCATTTGGTAACGTTCATTAATATTGTTTTCATCTCTTAAGAAATAAACCATCGGCAATATTCTCATAAGTGAGCCGTTCCCATTTGAAAACTCGTCCATTCCTCCACAAAGCTCTGGAGTTTCTCCTTTAGCCAATCTATAAATAGCTTGTCTGGTTGTAATTCCAATATCAAATACAGAGCCATGAGGCGTCCAACTTGAATAATCAAACCAGGAAACAAACTCACGCCCGATGACTTTTAAATCATACCCTTTGATTAATCCTTCCATCAAACAAAAGGTCAGGGAACTGTCATCTGACCAGGTTCCCGCAGGTTGGCGATGAGTTCCATTACCTGTCATATCAGTAGCTGGATTTTGTCTTATCGCCATCTTACTGATAAACTCATACGGTACTCCTAAGGCATCACCTGTAGCAACGCCATATATTCCTCCTTTTATTTGTTCTAGTAATTTCATTTTTTACTCAAGTTCTTTTTTAAATGCATTAATAAACTTTTCATTTCTGGAATAAATTGCAAAAACTACTCGCTTAAATGCATTTTTATATTTTCCTTTTAATTGTTCTTTAAATAGTCTTGCTATTATTTCCGGGTCGTTTTGAAATACTCCACAACCCCAAGCTCCAAGAATCAACACCTCATGTTCTTGCTCATAAGACATGGCCAATAATTTGTCAATCCTCATGTCCATGAATTCCTCTATTCGCTTAGCATTTTTTGATTCTTTTCTTTTCACGACTCCTGCGTTCACTGCTGCCGAAGTAATTACCGAACTTAGAATCGGTTCTGCTAATAATTTTCCTTTAACGTTTCTAAAAAAAGGAACTTTTGGACTATAGATCATACTATCTGTATACACGCAAGATTTCATTCCTCTATGACGTTCATAGAACTCATAATTATTCATCTGCGTATGATATAAACCTGATGATCTAGCCACACTTTCTTCTTGTGCCTGAGCTCCATTTAAAAATCCTCCTCCTGGGTTTTTAGCCGAAGCAAAGTTCAAGGTCATCGCGTCTTCAACTTCTTCTTGATGCAATCGTTGAATTGCTTCAAGTGTTGACTCATTTGTAACTTCTATCTCAGTGTCAAATTGCTTCGTTATTTGTAAACTATTCAATAAGTCTTCTAACTCTTCAGAAGAAAAATACTTCGCTGAATCTTCAGTAAAAGCTTGTTCTTTTTTAATCGACACTTTATATCCTTCATCAGTCACATAAAACCCTTTATTCATAATCTCCAGGGTTTCCTTTGCTGCTATTTTTCTTAATGACTTTTGCATTTTAATTTCTTTTTAGCTCGAAACTGGATAATGATATGGCCACTTGTTTCGAATTAATGTTTCTTTTATTTCATTTATGAATGAACTTGCTACCAACTGCTGTTTGTCTTCTTTCTTTAGAATATGCCATTCTATCCCGTGCATCGCTGTCATTCGTTTTGCCCATTGTAATCCTTCTGCATCTTCAGGGCTTCCTATAATAAAAGTTCTATTTTCTTTATCTTTTAGATATTCCTGTAAGAAATATCCAAATTCCCATCTACTTGTTGGTCCTATATTAGGAGAAAAGTTCTCTGAGGTTTCTTTTGTCCAATATGTCGGTAACCAAAAAGCGGTAACATCACATAATTTTAAATACTGAATCTCCCAAAGCATCTGTTGATTCTGAACTCGTTCTAACTCGGTTTCTGGATTCTCAATATCAATCTCAGACCATTCTCCAGTTATTGGTTCAGGAGCAACAACAACCATACTTGAATTGAGTTCTTCGTCTTCAAGAAGTTCATCGATTACTTTCCTTCTCCAATCATTAATCATACTGCCACTAGGTGACGTTGGACCTGCCAAAAACACGCCTAATTTCGGAAAAATTGTTTCATGATTCCTGGAAAACAATGTTCTTATGTGATCGTTAGTTTTCACTTTTTTAATTATTTAAAATCTATTCTTGATACCATGCCTGAGGCAGGTAAACTATCCCGTAAATACGGGACACTCGAATTGACGATTTTTCAATTCATAATTTCTAATTCATCTCTTACCTCCATTAAAGCAAATCCTAAGAGGTTTTGTCCGCGCCATAAATTTGGATTCATCGCTTTTTCATTTTTTGCCCCCATTCCAATTCCCCAAATTCGATCTCTTGGACTCGCCTCTACAATCACTCTGTTCTTCGTGTTGAGTAAAAAACTTTTCATCTCCTCATGCTGACTAAACTTAGCCAAATTTCCTCTCTTTACAATTTCATATTTATGTTCATTCCATAGTTCTGGATCAAAACCTTTTACCTTTCTTCCAAATTGCTTAGCCTCCATAGGGTGATTACAATTTATGATCGCTTCTAACATTTCTGAATCATTAAATAAGTTGGCTTTTTCTGCCATCATATAATGTTCTGCTGTTTTATAGGTAGCCTCACCTATTGTAAATGATGATTGCCGCCACTGACTAAAACAAGACTTGGTCATGCTCCCGTCTTTTGAAGGCTGGTGTCCCCAAAAGAACAAGAATTTATGCTTTTTGCCTTTGTCATGCTCTTTTACTAGTTGTTCTCTTGAGTATTTCATGTTTTTATTTTCTATTATTCTATTATCTAATTTGAGTAAAGAGAATATGATTAACTTTATTAATAACCATCTTAATATTCTCTTGTACCTCATTTCTTTACAATTTTATTTGAACTACTTTTTCCTCTTCTAAATCTCTAATGGAGTTACTAGTAAAAACCTGATCAAAATGCTGATTCAATTCTTCAAAGCCCTTGCTAAAAATACCATGACTCACGATTAAACTCAATTGCTCAATTCCTTTCTTTTTTAACTCAGTAGCCAATCCTAAAAAAGTGCCTCCTCCATCACAAATATCATCTACTATTACACCGTGCTTTCCTGTCAAGTCCTCTTCATATACTGTGAATCCCGATAATTGTCCTGTGGTCACATTTCTCTTTTTAGAACATTCCATTACAGGTATTCCTCCTAAGTATTTTGATACTTTATAGATCTTTTTTAATGCTCCTCCATCTGGTGAAATCAGAACGATATCTCCTGATAGTTTTGTTAAACTTTGTTTGACCAAGTCATAATTCTCAATTACCTCAACGTCATCCAACAAGGCTGTTGTCACCTCTGAATGTGGATCAAAAACTTGTATTTTTTCATAGCCCTGAGCATTAATCAACTCTGCATATACCTTTACTGTTAATGGCTCTCCTGAAATCATCAATCTGTCTTGACGCGCTCCAGGAAAATAGGGTATGAACAATTCTATCTGTTTTACTCCCATTCGTTTTAAAGCATCTGTAGCGATTAACAACAAACCTAAATCGTTAAAGGAATTGATACGATGTGTAATCATTACTGGTTCTGAAACTTGCTCCTGAATTTTTATATGAGGCTCTCCGCCATTAAATACAAAAGATTCAAATCTTATGGAATTTTCATATGGAGTAAAGTTCTTATCTAGATGTAAATATCTCATTTCTTTTATGCGTTAATGTGACGCAAATTTATAATAAGAAAATGAGCAAACAAAATTATTTGCGTATTTTTTACAATATATTGATTTGTCTTTATTATTTTTAGAATAGTATCAAGCTTTTAAATGGAAAGAATAGATCAAAAACTAGATCAATTAATAAAAGAAAGCTTTAGTGCTTCATTTATGAATAATACAAAATGGCTTAAACTAGTTGAAAGATTAACTGATGCTTTTGATAATCCTTATGTTGATTATAAACTAGTAACTAGTAGCAAAATAGATAATTGCTTTTTATTTAATGATTATTACAACTGGTTTTATGAGCCTATACTTTTTAAAGAAGTTGAATGGGTTTGTTTTCCAAAAGAGTGTGAAATAATACATGGAAGACGAATAACCAGAAAAATTAAAAAGAATTACACTCAGGATATCGATCAAATAGAACAAATCATTCTAGAAATAGGTCAATTTATACTAGAAAAGACAGATGATTATTTAAAAGTATATGCCTATCGTTAATTACTTAATATCGAACAAGAACCCTTCTTTTAGAAGTTTAAAGTATTGTTTTTGATTGAATTTAAACAGGTTGGCTGGTCGTCCTCTTCCTTCGGAAACTTTTTGTTCGAGCTCTTCTAAGATGTTGAAACTCAATATTTTTTTTCTAAAGTTTCTTCTATCGATATCCTTTTCTAATATGGTAGTGTATAGTTTTTCTAAATCGGAAAACAAAAATTTATTGGCAAGCAAATCGAACCCTATTGGTTCATAGGTAAGCTTAGATTTTAATCTGTTTTTAGCAGTTTCAAAAATCTTTTGATGGTCAAACGCTAAATTTGGTAAGTCGTCTATGGCAAACCAGGCAACATCTTTGGCATCAGTATCAGCTTTAATAAGATGATGTTCTGGCTTTACCAAGGCAAAGTAGGCAATACTCACAACTCTGTTTCTTGGGTCTCGATCAACGTTTCCGAAGGTATAGAGCTGTTCCAGATAATCTATAGTAACGTTCGTTTCCTCTTTCAATTCCCTTTCTACAGCGGTCTCCAGACTTTCGTTTTCTAAAACAAGTCCGCCTGGCAATGCCCAGGAATCCTTAAAGGGCTCTATACTTCTTTTAATGAGTAAGACGTTTAGCTTTCGGTCTCTGTATCCAAAAACTACTGCATCTACAGCAACACGTATATGTGGCATCTTTCTCATTCTGCTAAAGTACTAATTCTGCTAATTCTTTACCCACTAAACTTCCAATGGCTACTCCCATTCCTCCTAAACGAACACCACAATATACATTAGGTGATACTTCTTTAACGATAGCTTTTTTCTGTTTTCCAACCCCCATAATACCTGTCCAGCGATGATCAATTTCAAAGGTTGTGTTGGGTAAAATAGTGGATTGTAATAATGCTTCTAACTTTTCCTGAATAAGTGCTGATGTCTCCATTATTGTTGTTTCTTCAGCTTTAAAATCAAGATTTCTACCTCCTCCAAACAAAATTCGATTGTCTATGTTCCTGAAGTAATAATATCCTTCGTCAAAATGAAAAGTTCCTTTGATATGTAAGTTTTGAATCGGTTTGGTAATAAGCACTTGTGCTCTCGCTGGTTTCACATCTTCCTCCAGAAATTGAGAAGCAAATCCGTTGGTAGTGATTAATACTTTAGCTGTCCTAAACCGAAATCCATCCTTTAGCGTAATTTCTGCTCCGTTTTCAAAAGAAACACAATCTTTTACCTCAACATTATTGACAATCTTAACACCCAATGTATGCACGAGTTGCAATAAGGTTGCCATCATTTTACCCGTGTTAATCTGTCCTTCAAACTGATTGAACACATACTGTTCTTTAATATTTTTAAACCCAAAAGAATTATTCGTTACACTGAAAACATCTTCCTTAAAAATGGGTTGCAATAATTGATTTACATACGATAGCTTATCCGAACAGGTTTGGAACAAATCGTCTTCAAGAGAGAATAATTCAAAGCTTCCGTTTTCCTGATAATCTAGATTGGCATCGCCCAGATTTTGACGCAATAGCGCTAAGCCTTTCCATC
>JABSPN010000097.1:6598-9472 GCA_013214425.1 Flavobacteriaceae bacterium
CTACTAATTGGAGCACTTCATCTTCTGTATGATGTTCTAAATCTGAAAGGATTTCTGAGATACTTCCGAAGCAAGCAAACCCTGCATTTTTGGTACTAGCGCCTTGAGGTAATAATCCGCGTTCTAGTACTAAAATATTAGCTTTAGGCTGTTGTCTTTTGATGGTCAGGGCTACATTTAACCCAACGATACCGCTCCCCACTATAGTAAAGTCGCTATTCTCAAACCATTCTGATTTTTCCCAATAACTTAAATTCATTTCGGATATAAATAAACCCTTCGACTGTCTCTACGCTGTAAAACTTTAGCGACACATGTACGCTCAGGGCAACATTAAGCAATGATTTTTGTTAAAAGTAAAAAAAAGCCCTCAAAATTGAGGGCTTTTTGTTCTTATATTGACTTATTATTCAGCCATTTTTTTCATTTTGAAGTCTTCCATAAACTTCGTTGTATAATTTCCTGCGATATAATCTGGATGATCCATTAATTGTCTGTGGAAAGGAATTGTCGTTTTAATTCCTTCAATAACGAATTCATCTAAAGCACGTTTCATTTTGTTAATTGCTTCTTCTCTTGTTTGAGCTGTTGTGATTAACTTCGCGATCATAGAATCGTAATTAGGCGGGATCATATATCCAGAATATACATGAGTATCTAGACGGATTCCATGTCCTCCTGGTGCATGAAGGGTTGTGATTCTACCAGGAGAAGGTCTAAAATCGTTATACGGATCTTCAGCATTGATTCTACATTCTATCGAGTGTAACTGTGGGAAATAGTTTTTACCAGAAATTGGCACTCCTGCAGCTACTAAAATTTGCTCTCTGATTAAGTCATAGTCAACAACTTCTTCAGTAATTGGATGCTCTACCTGAATACGTGTATTCATCTCCATGAAGTAGAAGTTTCTATGCTTATCTACTAAGAATTCAACTGTTCCTGCTCCTTCATATTTAATATACTCGGCAGCTTTAACAGCAGCTTCTCCCATTTTATTTCTCAATTCATCAGTCATAAAAGGAGAAGGTGTTTCTTCTGTTAACTTTTGGTGACGTCTTTGAACTGAACAATCTCTTTCTGAAAGGTGACATGCATTTCCATTAGAATCTCCTACAACCTGAATCTCGATATGTCTTGGTTCTTCAACAAACTTTTCCATATACATATCATCATTTCCAAAAGCTGCTTTTGATTCTTGTCTTGCAGAATCCCAAGCTCCTCTTAAGTCTTCTGGTTTCCATACAGCACGCATCCCTTTTCCTCCACCTCCAGCAGTTGCCTTAAGCATTACTGGGTATCCTACTTCTACAGCAAGTTTTTCACAAGTTTCGAAATCAGGAATAATTCCATCACTTCCTGGCACACAAGGAACACCAGCGGCTTTCATTGTCGCTTTTGCTGTTGCTTTGTCTCCCATTTTTTCGATCATCTCTGCTGAAGCTCCGATAAATTTAATATCATGCTCTGCACAGATCTTAGAAAACTTGGCATTCTCAGATAAAAATCCGTATCCTGGGTGAATTGCGTCTGCATTTGTGATTTCAGCAGCAGCAATAATATTTGGTATCTTTAAGTAAGAATCGGTACTAGGTGCTGGTCCTATACAAACTGCTTCATCAGCAAACTTAACATGTAAGCTATCTGCGTCTGCTGTAGAATAAACAGCAACAGTTTTAATACCCATTTCTTTGCAAGTACGAATAACGCGAAGCGCTATTTCACCTCTATTGGCTATTAATATTTTTTTAAACATAACTCAATAATTGAAATTATGAATTCAATACTTTGAATTCTGAATTAATTAAGACGGATCAACTAAAAATAATGGTTGATCGAATTCTACTGGAGAAGAATCGTCTACTAAAACTTTAACGATTTTTCCTGATACTTCAGATTCTATCTCGTTAAATAATTTCATCGCTTCGATGATACATAATACATCTCCTTCGTTAATAGATTGTCCAACCTCAACAAAAAGTGGTTTGTCTGGAGAAGGCTTTCTGTAGAAAGTTCCAATAATTGGCGACTTAACTGTAATGTATTTTGAATCGTCTGAAGCGGCAGGGGCTGAGCTTGGAGCTTCCTGAGCTGGAGGAGCTACAGGGGCTTGCACTGGTGGTGTTGCCACTTGTTGTGGAATAACTGCTGGTGCAGCAGCTTGAACAGGCATTTGTTGAACAATTGTAGTTCCTTCTTCAGAACCCGTTTTGATGGTGATTTTTACATCATCCATCTCTAACTTTACTTCACTAGCTCCTGATTTGGCTACAAATTTAATTAGATTTTGAATTTCTTTTAAATCCATGGTATTTAGTTATTAAATTTTCAGTTGTTAAGAATTATAGGCCCATTTTAAATAAATAGAACCCCAGGTAAAGCCTCCTCCAAATGCGGCAAAAACTATGTTATCGCCTTTTTTGAGTTGCTTTTCGTAGTCGCTTAATAATAACGGTAATGTAGCCGAAGTAGTATTCCCATAACGTTGAATATTCATGAGTACTTTATTCTCGTCTAATCCCATTCTTTCTGAAGTTGCATCGATAATTCTTTTATTGGCCTGATGTGCCACTAACCAATCAATGTCTTCATGATTTAGATTGTTTCTCTGCATGATTTTTGTACTCACGTCTGCCATGTTAGATACTGCATACTTGAATACAGTTCTTCCTTCCTGATGTACAAAATGTTGTCTGTTTTTAACGGTTTCTTCTGAAGGAGGTAGAATAGATCCTCCAGCATCGATCTTTAAAAATTCTCTTCCTATCCCATCACTTCTCAGGTATTGGTCCTGGAAGCCTAAACCTTCTTCATTCGGTTCAAATAAAACAGCTCCACCTCCATCACCGAAAATGATTGAAGTCGCTCTATCTT
>JABSPN010000098.1:0-2703 GCA_013214425.1 Flavobacteriaceae bacterium
AAAATTCTAATCAGTCTATTACAGTTACTCCTACTTGGACAGGAACTGTTTATGCTGAAGGGTACAGTGTATGGATTGATTATAATCAAGATGGTGATTTCACTGATTCCGGAGAACAAGTTTGGACGCAAAGTGCAACTACCTCAACTCCAGTTAGTGGTTCATTTACTGTACCTACTTCTGCAACAGAAGGAGCTACCAGAATGAGAGTTTCGATGAAATACAATGCAATTCCTACATCATGCGAATCATTCACTTATGGTGAAGTAGAAGATTATACGGTTAACATTACCACATCTGGAGGTGGCTGTGGATCTGGCTGTTCAGGAGGTATTACTTCTTATCCATATAATGAAGGGTATGAAAATACTTTAGGTGCATGGACTCAAGACACTAATGATGATATAAACTGGACTGTTGATGCTAGTGGAACTCCATCTAACAATACAGGTCCATCTAGTGCTTCTCAAGGTACTTATTATATCTATGTGGAAGCTTCAGGAAATGGAACTGGTTACCCGAATAAAAGAGCTATTCTTAATTCTCCTTGCTTTGATTTGAGTGGTATGAATGCTGCCTTCTTTAATTTTAAATATCATATGTATGGAGCTTCAGATATGGGAACTATCGATTTAGAAGCCAGTACAGATGGAAGTTCATGGACAAGCATCTGGTCTCAATCTGGAAATCAAGGAAACTCCTGGTTAAGTGTAAGTGTTGATCTAGCTGCTTATTTAGGTAACAGTGTTCAACTACGATTCAATAGAGTAACTGGTGGAACATGGCAAGCCGATGTTGCTGTAGATGATGTTGAAGTATCAACTTCTGGTCAATCTATCGATATTTGTGAAGGTGTCGATCCATGGTCTAGCAGTATTTCATATAATATTGGAGATCGTGTGACTTACCAAGGATTCTTATATGAGAGAACTGCAACAGGCTGGACTAATTTAGGTGCATGTGGAACTACAAATAGTGCCTTATACACAACATTTAGCAATGCTCCTGAATTTCCAGGTAGTGACGAGATTTCAGTGACAATATATCCTAATCCGGTTAGCGCAAACAAATTACATATACTATCTACCATCCCAACTAATTCTACTTATAGTATTTATAATATTTTAGGCCAAATAGTAACTAAGGGAACACTAGGTGCTAGTATAGACGTTTCTCAATTACAAAGTGGTGTTTATATACTGGAAATTGAAGCTCTTAACAATAAGCATATCACAAAACGCTTTATCAAAGAATAACTACAAATTACTTTAATCTTCCCCTATAAACCCGAGGTACTACTACTCTTGCCTCGGGTTTATATAACTTTTAAAATTATTAACTCAAAATAAATCCTTTTAAAAAGCTGATGATTCGGCTTACCAAACATTATATTAAAACTACTCTTATGAAAACAAAATTTAAATTTTCTGTTTTAGTGTTAATCACACTATTTTTTGCTTTCACCTCGTGTGAAGAAAACGAAACTAATGAGTCTGCTCTCGATGCTATTTCAAATCAAAACACAGATGAAGGATACATTATCAATGTCCATCATGCTGGAGATAGAGAAATCATTACAGACCAATCATTACTTGAAACTATTCACTCTTTGGATATCGATGTTGGAACCGCTAGTATAGGAGTATTTCATCTGCCAGATGGTTCAACCGAAGAACGCATTTATATTGGAGATGACATTACTTTTACTGTTAAAGAATTAAATTCATTAAAAGATGCTCAGTCCAGAGGTTCACGTCAATACAGAACTTTTAATCTGGTTACTGGTAGTAATAGAAACATCGACATTATTGGGTATGTAGCCAACGGCTCTTCATTTTCATTATCTAATAAAGCGCAACAAGCCTTGCAGAATGCTGTAAACAACTATAACAGTATCAATACAACACTTCAATTCAATCTAACTTTTGGATCAAATTGGCAATCAAAAGATATGGTTATCTACGATAATTCGATTAATAACCCTAATAGCCAAGGTGGTGTAGCTGGTTTTCCTACATCTAATGGGGAACCCCATCAACTAATTCAAATTTATAATTTGGAAAACTTTAGCACAGATGTAAATGAACACGTGATAACACATGAAATTGGTCATGCGGTAGGATTTAGACACTCAGATTGGTTTGATCGTCTTAGTTGCCCTCCATCTGCTCAAGGAAATGAAGGTTCTGGTTCAAATGGCGCAGTTCATATCCCAGGAACTCCAACAGGAAGAGATGTAACGGCTGTTATGCAGGCTTGTTTCTCTACAAGCGAGGATGGGGAATTTAATGGCAATGATATCATTGCCTTAGAAGCCATGTATCCAACCACTTCCGGAAGCATTTGCGATGGCGTTTCTGAATGGCAAAGTGGTGTTAACTATCCTATAGGATCTCGAGTAACTTATTTTGGAAATCTATATGAACGAGTAACTAGTGGATGGACATTTATAGGACCTTGTTAATCTAAGTCTTAATCACAAATAACTAATCATCACTATTAAAAAAGAGCTCAGAAAACTGAGCTCTTTTTATCATTCATCTTAACATTGATTATTAATTTTCGATGGGAAATTGATAAATTTCTGATTTCAAGTGTCTAAAAAACACTTGCACGTTGCGTTTGTTCTTCCCAAAATCTATTATTTGAATTCGCAATTTAGAAATTGAATATATCTGTATTGCTATTTCATCATTTGATGTG
>JABSPN010000098.1:2713-9462 GCA_013214425.1 Flavobacteriaceae bacterium
AACGAATCCATAGGGGCAGTAACTGCTCCTGATGAATTTTGAATTCTATACATTTCATCGGCAATTTCATCATTTGATGTGATCATTGTAATTGTAATACGTTCTCCCCAAGACCATCGTGATAATTTAGTTTCTACGGAAAATCGTTTCTTAATACTATCATACTTCATAAATTCAAAACCTGATTTTAATATTGCATTCATAATAATCTTCACATCTAGAGCATCAGTCATTTTAAATATTTGTACGTCTTCATGGAAACACCTAATTGTTTTACTTTTTGACAAATACTGTCTCAAAAGAAGAAAGCAGAATATCAAGACACAAGCTACAATCAATACTATTATTACTTCTCGCATAAGCTTTAAAATTATTAGAATTGATTACTAAATATATTCCTGATTTATAGCTCTCCGCAGCAATGTCTTTTCATAATTATTGACTAATTTATTCTGCTTTTTAGGCATTTCTTGAATGATTTTATGAAAACCTTCTGGAATTCTGAGAACTAAAGGCTTCTTAGGAACACTATCGTTGGTTGTTGCCATATTATACTATCTTTGGTTATACTACTCGCATTGACAAAACCAAATTATGACAATAATCACCCAAAACGAGATCATTATCTATTAAAGTGACTCATAAAGAAAAAACTCAAGATTTTTTTAACAAAAAATAATATTTCGAAAAGTTCGTTCTATAAAACAACAGGTTTATCACAAGGTTTTTTGAATAGCGGAAGCAGCATTGGTGTTGACAAATTAAAAGATATCATTGAACATTATCCACATTTCAATTATCATCAACTTTTATTTGATAAATATTATGAGAATACTAATCAATCAAATTCGGTTAATGAAGAACCAACTGTTTACTATTAAGGTGAAATCATCTCAGTTTTAAAAATATCTAACAAGACATTTCTGTAGTACTTGAAAAACAGAATGAATTCTATAAAAAATTTTAGAATTTAGATCAAAAGATTAAATAATTTCTGCAGAAAGTCCTGCTTCTAAGAGTTTAGAACACCTAGGTTTCAAATCATCATACTCCCCAGTTTTAACAGTACATTTTCCATTATAGTGAACAATTAAAGAACATTGTTCTGCCTGGATTAAAGAATGATCACAAGCAGCTACTAATGTATCGATCACATGATCAAAAGTATTCACTTCGTCATTATACAAAACGATCTCGTTTTGATTTTTCTCTTCAGTCTTAATTTCAACTTTTTCTAATACTTCTTCTTTTGTACTGAACATTTCAAGCTTATTTATAACCTAAATATACTATATTTTGGTGTATTTCACTGCTAACCAGTTATTTCTTTCGAAATTTTTAACATACGCTAACCCGTTCTTACTACATATTTCTGTGATTAAAGCAATGTCTTCTTTATAAAAACCGCTCAATAATAAGGTTCCTTTATCATGTAAACAAGCTACATAAGTAGGTATGTCCTGAAGTAAAATATTTCTATTGATATTGGCAATAATTAAATTGTAAGTTTTTCCTTCCAATAGTGTTGCATCTCCCTGATAAGCCGAAATATGTTGACATCCATTTCTTTCAGCATTTTCCTCAGTATTAATAAAACACCAATTATCAATATCTATGGCATCGATAGGCTGGGCTCCTTTCATTTCGGCTAAAATGGCTAAAATACCTGTGCCGCAGCCCATATCTAAGGTCTTCTTCTCATGAAAATATATTTCTAATAAATGTTGAATCATCATATGAGTCGTTTCATGATGTCCGGTCCCAAAAGACATTTTTGGCTCTATAACAATATCGTATGCTGTATTTGGAATCTCATGAAAAGGTGCTCTAACTGTACAGGTATCATCGACTACTATAGGATCGAAATTCTTTTCCCATTCTTCATTCCAATTTACCTGTTCTATTTCTTTAGTAGTATAGTCAATTTTGAAATCATCATTTTGTAAAATCATGATATCATTTAAAATAGCATCAAAGAATTCTTGCTTTTGTATATAGGCTACTACTCCACTCTCGTTTTCAACAAAACTTTCAAAACCAGCATAACCTAGTTCTGCTATAAGAATCTCAGTGGCAGGATCACGTGGCTCTATTACAAAGCTATACTCTAAATATACTGGTGTCATTAAAATGCGTTAACTATCGTTAGAAAATCTTCAGCTTTTAAGGAAGCACCTCCTATTAATCCACCATCTACATCAGGATTAGAAAACAACTCTTTAGCATTCGTTGGTTTTACACTTCCTCCATATAGAATAGATATTTTATCTGCAGTAACAGAATCATAATTGTTGGCGACTAATGATCGAATAAAAGCATGCATTTCTTGTGCTTGCTCTGGACTCGCTGTTTCTCCTGTTCCAATAGCCCAAACTGGTTCGTAAGCCAAAATAATATGATCTAATGAAGAAGCTCCTAAGTGAAACAATGCTTCTTCTATTTGATTTTGCACTACTTTAAAGTGATTTCCGCTTTTACGATCCTCTAATTCTTCTCCGAAGCAAAAAATAATAGTCATTTCTTGAGTCAAAGCGCTATTTACTTTCTCTTTTAACAAAGCATTCGTCTCATTAAAATAGCCTCTTCTTTCACTATGCCCAAGAATTGTATGCTGTACTCCAATAGATTTCAACATACTTCCCGAAACTTCTCCAGTATAGGCTCCTTTTGTAGCCGCATGCATGTTTTGAGCAGCCACTTTAATTCTGGAATTACTTGTCGCCTTTACAACCGCTTCAATATTAACAAAAGGTGGTGCCACAATTATTTCTGTAGTTTCGTTATTTAGATCACTAACGATTTCAGTAATCAAAGCTTTTGCTTCTGCAAAAGTTGTATTCATTTTCCAGTTACCTGCTACAATACTTTTTCTCATTATTTATCTGATTTTATCGCTTTTAAAATAGCAGAATCATCTGCCTTTATCGCTTTAAATACTTTTACTTTACCATCCTTTCCGATGACCATATATCTAGGAATCCAATCTAAGCCAATAGCTCTATTGAATGGTGCTTCCCAATCGTTACCTAAAAAATAATTTTCTCCTTCTACCTTAAATCTAGCTATTCCATTTAACCATAATTCGTAGGTCTTATCCATTGATAAAAAGAGAAACACTACATCTTTAGCTTCGTCATTATGCTGTAGTGCTTTTAGTGTAGGCATTCCCTTAATACAATCTTTACACCAAGAAGCCCAAATATCTACAACAATTGTTTTCCCTTTGTATTGATTGAGTAATTCTCCAAAAGTGATTTCTTCACCGGAAGTCGTTCTAATCTTCTGACTTTTTGCTTCAACAGAAAACTCTGTAAAAGGCTCTACGCCAGTACAACCAACGAATGCTAACAAAGTAATGATTAGGATAATTCTTATTTTCATTTTCATTTTTTTAATCGTCTACTAATTTAACTCGTGGGTCTAACCACCCATAAATTAGATCGACAAAGATATTAATCATTACAAACATTGTGGCAACTACTAATACAGATCCCATGATAATAGGTAAATCTAAATTATTAAGCGCATCAACAATTTCTTTTCCGAGTCCGTTCCACCCAAAAATATATTCCACGAAAACTGATCCTGCCAACATTGAAGCAAACCAACCTGAAATAGCAGTTACAACAGGATTTAAGGCATTTTTTATTGCATGCCTACGAATCACCTGAACTTTGGATAATCCTTTGGCTTTTGCCGTTCTAATATAATCCTGACTCAACACTTCTAAAAGAGAATTTCTCATTAATTGTATGACAACAGCTAAAGGGCGTATTCCCATTACTAAGGCGGGTAAGATTAAGTTTTTCCAACGAATCGAAACCGTCTCACCAAAATCGTCTAATTCATATAAACTGCCTGTCATATTCAAATTAGTATACTCATGCAATAAGAACCCAAAAAACCAGGCGAATAAAATAGCGCTGAAAAATGAGGGCAAACTCATTCCAAAGGTGCTAAAAATCTGAATCAGTTTATCGATATAGGTGTCTTTTTTTATGGCGGAAATAACCCCAAAAACCAAGCCCAAAAGTAAGGCTATAAGAATTGAAGATATGGCCAAAATGATAGTATTAGGTAGCGTTTCTCCAATAACATCTGAAACTTTTTTACCTTGTTTTTGAAACGATTCTCTTAAATATGGTTTTTTGATAACCATTTGTGCATTACCCAAACTGAATAACTTGAACTCATTGTATTTTCCTTCTTTTAAATAAGTATAATCACCCTGAGTCATAGAATGGAATGAAAGCGGTGACAAATCGTTTAAATAATAGCCATATTGAGTGAATAATGGTTGATCAAAACCATACTTCTTTTTAATAGCCATGACCTGTTCTATGCTCTCATTTTGTCCTAGCATCATACGTGCTGGATCTCCTGGAAGAATCGAAAACAATATAAAAATGACCGATACCACTCCGAAAAGTGTCAAAATGGTATAACCAATTTTATTTAATAGATAACGAAGCAATTCGTATTAAGCTTTCTTTTGTTTTAAATCTTCTGAATAGACATCAAACTCTTCAAAGTTGATATCCCCAAAATCTTTTTTTGTTTTGACTTCATTCTCAACTGTTGTACCTCCTGAAATACTATAGGTAGAAGTCGCATCTTTGAACAGAGAAAAGCTGTTAGATATTTTACTATATTCAAACGAAATTAATCGTGTCCAACGATCTGTTTTTCCAGCCTCATGCTGGATAGAAAACTGATTCCCCTCTATCAAAATATCGGTTAACGGGCTTCCAAAATTTGAACCGCATTTATAACAATAAACAGCTCTATCATTTCTGGCAACTTTAGTGAGCTTCCCATCTTCGCCACGTATTAAGACTAACAAAGGTCTTTCGATAGGCTTATCAGAAGTCTCCGCTAATTTTTCTTCGTCAATTTTTTTTAGTAGTAACACAGCATCCTGTTTTTTATCATCATTAAAATCCCCATAAGAATAGGTCACGATTTTATACCCATTCAAAACAAAAGCATTCAATTCGGTTTGGTCAACTTTAGGCTTTGGTTTCTCTTTGTAAACTCTAGCCTTCATCTTTTCCTTCTTTTTAATTTGAGCATTTGCTCCTGCTACAAAAAACAATAGCGCAATGAGAGTTAATCTTTTTATCATAGCTTATAATTCTAAGTCTTCTGCATCGTTATAATGCAGCTTTTGTTGTATGGTACCTTTGTTTAATTTTACAATTCCAGGATTAGAACGAACGACTGTCTTCAATGCCGTTTCATCACAAAAATAGAAGGTAAAATTCAACTTGTATTGTTCTACTACTTTTTGGATATCTTCTGGTAGTACTGAAGCCGATAAACCAATAACTTTGTAACCGGACTTTAATGCTTTATCTGTTTGTTCTTTAATCGCTTCCCAACCACTCGGACTTGATTTATCTAAATTGTAGGCTACAATAAAGATCATCTTTTCTTCTTGTAGCATTTGAGCAGTCAAGTCCTGATCGCCTAATTCGATAGTAAAATCGTGAATTGGTGGTTCATAACCTGGATCAACTTCAACGGTAGTATGACGTATATATTTTCCTGAAGTTTTGGGATAGTCACCTGTGGTCACATATTCTTTTTCAACTCCGTTTTCTTCAATTACCCAGGTGATTTCAAATACGGCCTCTGGAGCTCCTTCAGGAGTAGACATTCCTTCAGTAATATTAGCACCTTCTTTATAAGGTCTGAAATCTTTTACTGGTAGATGTAAATAACAATACATGGTGTAACCTACAGTTATCAGTGTTGTAATTCCTACAATAATCCAATCTAACAACTTATGCTCTGACCTTCTTTTTAATACAATGATGATTAGATACAGAATTGCTGAAAAGAATACCGGAAACCACCATTTAATGTAAAATCCTGAAAACAAGAAAATCATCACTAGTGAAATCCCTGCTAAAGAAATATCTTCTGATTTTGTATTAAACTTGATGCGCTTCTGCCAGATGAATAATATTAACGTAAAGAACATCAGGAATACATCTTTTCGAAAAGATTCATGCGGTGTTAGCTTTACAGCATCTCCAAAACAGCCACAATCCTGTACGCAATTTCTACTGAAAGATTCTCCTAATTTATTTGCCAGTGCCATATCATCTAAACAACTTGCAGTATACCAGGTTAACCAAGTAAAGAATAACATCATGAGTAGTATAGACCATGTTGTTAATCTTCCTTTAATTCCGAAGATTAAAGCTACACCCAGAATCACCTCAACAATACACACAAACATCGCAATGCCAAGAGCATACGGACTTAAAAACTCTATATTCAAAACTCCTTCAGCAAAATAATCGGTTAGTTTGTACGAAAATCCGACAGCATCATTTGTTTTAATTAATCCTGAAACGATGAATAAACTTCCAACAACGAGTCTGGAAATTTTGACCGCAATATCAATGGCTTTGTTCATGGCAATTATTTTAGTTTAAATGAATAAGTGCAAAAACAGCATAATTGATCATATCTTGATAATTAGCATCTATTCCTTCACTCACCAACGTTTTTCCTTTATTATCTTCTATTTGCTTTACACGTAATAGTTTTTGTAAAATCAAATCGGTTAAAGAACTTACACGCATGTCTCTCCAGGCTTCACCATAATCATGGTTCTTAGCCTCCATTAAAGCTTTGGTTTCGGTAATTTTTTCATCGTATAAAGCGATAGCTTCTTCAAGCGATAAATCGGGTTGTTCTACCACTCCCTTTTCTAACTGAACCAGAGCCATAAATGA
>JABSPN010000099.1:0-2035 GCA_013214425.1 Flavobacteriaceae bacterium
ATAATAGGGAACATTAAGTGCTTTAGAGATTTCTAAGCCAAATAATGTGATCTGGTTGTAACCTCTAGATTTTAATTTTCTCTTGTGCATCGGAACACCCACAACAGCATCAACCGTATCAAATCTTCCAGAATCTTTAAGTTCCTGACCTAACCATTTTCCGAAAAATGCGCCTAGCTGTTTTTGATTCTGATATTTTAATTGATGAATGATTTTTTGAACGATTCCATTTTTTTGGAAATAAAATAAAGCAGTAGCCTGTTCAATTTTTATTCTACCGTAAAACAGTTTTTTCATACTGAAATCTTCAGAAAAATGGAAACCAGTCAAGGGAAACTCATGCCTACAATTCACACAAATATCCGCTTCTTTTTCAGAAAGTAAGTCCTTGCAAGCCAGACAAAGGGGAGGGAAAAAGACGTTCAACAGATTTTTATACGTTTTATCGATTAGCATTTGGAATTTATACTTGTTTTTTTAAGTTTTGTTTTTAATTATTATCCAACAACCATAAATGAAAGCTCATAAAAATTCTTTTGGGTCTGACCTAATAATAGGAATTTTATCTTTTTTGATGATCTCCCTGTCTTTCTTTACCTATAGTGAATATAAAGAAAACAAAAAGAACTCTGATGCTTTTGAGGTAGAAAAAAGAATAATCGATAACCAATTTACAGAAATACTTAATTCGTTAGACAATGTTCGTTCTGAGAACGAATTAATCAATAAAGAACTTTTAATTGCCAAAAATAGAATTGGCGGATTAAGAGATTCATTGAGAATGGCCGCTATCGATTTGTCTTCAATCTTCAAATTCAGAGAACAGTTAAATCATGTAACCAATGACAAACAAAGGTTATTAAACCTGATCGATTCTTTAGACGTTAAGAATAAAGAGTTGATCGCTGAGTTAGGTGATAGAGAACAAGAACTATATCTGCAAAGAAAATATGCCAACCAGCTCAATAAAGAAAAGAGCAGGTTAGAAGGAGATATCAAAAAAGCGTCTCATGTTTCGGCTACTTCATTTAAAGCAGATGGTATTCGTGTAAAATCTAATGGAAAGTTAATAGTAGAGGACAGAAGTAGAAGGACTGAAAAAATTAGAGTTTGTTTTACAATGTCTGAAAACCTTTTTGCTAAGACTGGAAAGAAAAGCATTTACGTTCAGATTTTAGATCCGAACAACAATATTGTTGGAGAGAAATTAAAAGCGGATTTACAATCTGATAGCGAACTAATTTTTAGCACTAAAACAGTAATCAACTATGAAAATGAAGCACTTGATTTATGTGTTTTTGTTGATGCTGAAAAGAAAAAACTTGCAAAAGGAACTTATTTTATTAACGTATTTGAAGGAGAAAGAAAGATCGGAAACACGTATTTGAATTTAAAATAAAACGCGCAACTTTATTTATACAAAAAAACCGTTTCAGAAATGAAGCGGTTTTTCTATTTTTGCGGGATTATGGCAAAACAAGAAGACATATTTAAGAAAGTAATCTCACACGCTAAGGAGTATGGATACATATTTCAGTCAAGCGAGATTTATGACGGATTGAGCGCAGTATATGATTATGCTCAAAACGGTTCTGAGTTAAAAAAGAATATTCGAGAGTATTGGTGGAAATCAATGGTTCAATTACATGAGAATATTGTAGGGATTGATGCAGCCATTTTTATGCATCCTACTACATGGAAAGCTTCAGGACACGTTGATGCCTTTAACGATCCGTTAATCGACAATAAAGATTCTAAAAAACGATATAGAGCTGATGTTCTGGTTGAAGATCATGTAGCCAAATTAGATGGGAAGATCGAAAAAGAAGTTAAAAAAGCAGCTAAACAGACTGCAGTCTAACAGAGCAGTTCAACGAAGTTTCTTTTGTCGTGGTTCAAGTATTGTATTTTTAAATTTCTTTTTTTGAGAAATCATTTTATTAAATATTAACCCTTGTAAATATTGGTGTGCTTCGTCTCGACTCATATTAGTAGGTATTCCTTCCTCATTATTTTGTATGTCGTCAATTACATT
>JABSPN010000099.1:2045-9385 GCA_013214425.1 Flavobacteriaceae bacterium
AAGCTTTCGATCAGCAGCAGTTTGAAGAAACCAATCCACGGGTATTAAAATATCGTGAGCAAAAGCAAGAGATATTGAATACCATGGCGCATTTTTTAGAAAATGAAGAGCTAGATAAGGTTAAGGAGTTCATAGAAGAATTAGGAATTGCTTGTCCAATTTCAGGATCAAAAAACTGGACAGATGTAAGACAATTCAATTTAATGTTTGGAACAAAACTAGGAGCTTCAGCAGATTCTGCCATGGATTTGTACTTAAGACCTGAAACGGCACAAGGGATCTTTGTCAACTTCCTGAATGTTCAAAAAACAGGTAGAATGAAAATTCCTTTTGGAATTGCTCAAACGGGTAAAGCCTTCAGGAATGAGATTGTTGCCAGACAATTCATCTTCAGAATGAGAGAGTTTGAACAAATGGAAATGCAATTCTTTGTAAAACCTAATACACAAAAGGAATGGTATGAAAAGTGGAAAGAAACACGCTTAAAATGGCACCTCTCTTTAGGACTTGGGCAAGATAACTACCGATTCCACGATCACGAAAAATTAGCGCATTATGCCGATGCCGCTGCAGATATAGAATTCAAATTCCCATTTGGTTTTAAAGAGTTAGAAGGAATTCATTCCAGAACAGATTTCGACCTGAAAGCACATGAGGAGTTTTCAGGAAGAAAATTACAATATTTCGATAATGAAACTCAAGAAAGTTATGTGCCTTATGTAGTCGAAACTTCTATAGGTCTAGATAGAATGTTCTTAGCAATATTCTCTAAATCTTTACGTGAAGAAATACTAGAAGATGGTACACCAAGAACAGTACTTGGCCTTCCAGCAGTTTTAGCGCCAACTAAAGCAGCCATTCTCCCATTAGTTAAAAAGGATAAAGAGCTTACCAAAATAGCAAAAGAGATAATTGATGACTTAAAATGGGACTTCAATGTTATTTATGATGAAAAGGACACTATAGGTAGACGTTACAGACGTCAGGATGCTGTTGGTACTCCATTCTGTGTTACGATTGATGATGAAACATTAGAAAATAACACAGTAACCTTACGTTACAGGGATACCATGGAACAAAAAAGAGTGGCTATTTCAGAATTAAAACAACTCATTGCTGAAGAAGTGGAGATGAAGTCCTGGTTGCTCAAAATGAATGATTAAGATTCGATTCGAAGTTATTGTAAATAAAGACTGCCTGAAAAGTGTCATTTCTAATAATAATGAAGAATCTCTATCAAATCAAATTTCCGATTTGTAGACAATAGAGACTTTTCGACTGCGCTCAAAATGACAATTGAATCACTTTTCAGACAGTCTCGTTTTTATTTCCGTAATCGATACAGGTAAGTGATTTCCGCATCTGTTTTTCATTCTCAATCGGGAAAAATTAAACCACACCTTTTTATCAGCTACTTTAAATTCATCCTTAAGATTAATAGGGTCTAATATCTCCTTAGAGGCTAGATCCTGAATATAAAAGTCACATTTTAAGGATTTATCCTCATTCATGACGATTAACCCTTTTTTGAAATTGGCATTTTCGTTTGTGTCAGACATCTTTGTTTCAGTTTTCGTATCAGCATTTTCTCCAGTAGCTTCAGTTTCTGCCCTATTTTTGGTAGAACCGCAGGATACGATCGAAATCAGTGCCATAATTGTAAGTAAGTTAATGATTTTCATAATACGGTTTTGTGTATAGCTTTCAAAAATGCTGCCAAAATTCAGAAATAAAAATAATCAATAATTTTAAAAGAAGGCTTTCAATTGAATATTCCCCGTATGAATAATTTGAGAAGTTTCTGATTTTCTTCCGAAGTAATTCAAGTTTAAATCTAAAAATTTGGTTAGTTTTTTCTGAACAAACAACGACCAGGTATAATTTTTTCCTGGTTGTAATCCTTCAAGCATTTGATAGGATACAGGCAACCCAATATCACCAGTAAACTCATTAACATAATAGTTGAATTCTCCTGTAAGCGCTAATTTCTGCTGATTATTAATCGTAAATGAAGCTCCAATACGTTGCTGATCTAACGCTTCTAACATCGACGATACATTTTCCTTAAAGTTGTATTCGTAAAACACATCAAAACGTTTGTTTTTGTCTAGTAAATAGGAAAGTTTCGGATTCAAGAGATACCCTTCAATCAAGTAATTTTTAGAAGTAAAGTTTTCTGAGATACTCTCTCTTTGCTCTGTGGTACCCAACATAGTAATTAACCAGGAATTCAAAAATTTATGATTAAAATTGATCTGATGCGAACGTAATTTGTTCTCCTGAAAACCTGAAGTAAATGAATTTTTAGACTGATTGCTTAAATAGGTATAGGAAGTAGTATAGCGCTGTTTTCCTCTATTAAAAAAGAAGGTGTTTTTAAAGTTCGAATTCAGCCCTAACACATCATTTGATTCTCCAAAAGGATTGAGATCAAATGAATTTGTTTCTCTCCTGATTTTTTTATCAATTAGGTAAGACGATTGGTTATAAAAATGAGATACAAACTTTTTCAAACTTCCTGTTTCACTTTGCCAATTATAGGGGTTTAAGGTCAGCGTTTGACTTAATTTATTCTGATGCGTTTTTAAGAATATCTGATTTGGCAATAAGACTCTTATAAAAGTAGCTTGATCTGGAAAAGGAGCGATTTCAAACTCTTCTAATTCCTGAATGCCATTGTTGTTATAGTCATTCCAGGTATAGACACCTTGACCTTCATCAACTTCTACATAAGTAAATTCTTGTTGAGGTAAGGTTCCCGAATTGGTTTCATAAACAGTACTCAGGGCTACCACTTGCTTGAATAGCTTTTGATTGTAAATTAATCGGGAGTTTAGGGATTGTTCAATTTCTAAAGTATCTGTTTCAGGGGTTAATGTCCTGTAATTTCCATAAATCGATAATAAGCTGTTTTTAGAGTTGACTAGCTTCGATTTTAAATAGTAATTATTACTGGTATTCACTCTTGTGATTTGATTGTTGACTAAACTGTCGTTTAATCGTCTTCTGTAACCCATTTCTACAAAAACCTGAGTACTATCACCCACACCAACAAAGGCTTCATAAGAACTGAATTTCTGACTGATATCAGAGAATTCTAAAGTGGTTTTATCTTGTCGTTGATTGTCTTCTAGGGCAAATTTTGAACCAACCCATGATTTTTTCATGCCGTAAACTCCTCTAACAAAGGCCCTGTTAAATGAAGAAGTACTGGTGTTTGAATTACTCTTTAAAAAACTATTCTGAGTAAAGAAGTTGAACTTGTTAAGATTTAAATTCGCAGCAATCACATGACGATTACCATTGTAATTATCAGAGTAATTTAAATGTTCGAAGCTGTATTCTACCTGACCTTTTTTGGGATGTTGTGCTTGCACACCCGTAGAAGAAATCAACTGATTCCCACTCGGATTTTCTAAATTCCAATCTCTACTGAATTCAACATTATACAAACGTTCAATCGTATTGAAGTTCCGGTTTACAAAATCGGTATCTACCACAAGAGATGTTTTCCAACCCTCTTCTTTTTCAAATAGCGTTTGATTTGCAACTACTTTTCCAGCAAAACCATCGTTGTCTCCATCATCTAATGCAGAAAATAAATTCAAATCTTTCTTACTTCCCGCTGCTTCAAAGTTGATTTTCGTATTTTTGCTAGGCTCATAACGACCGTTAATAACTGCTACTTGTAATTTTGTTGGCGCTACCAATTGAATAATTGGTTCATATTCTCCTTGTGGTACACCTGCTAAAGGAGGAACATATTCGTAGATTCTACTAATGGCTGTAGTATTACTTAAAATATAATTACCTTGATTGGCCCCAACATTGGTGAAACTCACCTGAAATAAAGCATCATTAGGGTCTGTCGAAAACACAAAGGCCTCTACACCACCAATCATCTCTTTACGGTATAGAATTTTATTTTCGTCAAACGTATCAGCAACTGCAGATGGAGCAGTCATTAAATTGGTATCGTCTCCGGCAAGTTCTAAAATGTCGATTTGTTCTTCGGAAAGGTTTTGCTGTAGCGGTTGATTTTTCAAGTCATTTTCAGAATAAAAGAATCCGCCTAAAGAAAACTTTTCCGTTTCATAATTGCTTCCGGCAAAACCTAAAATTCTGGAATAATTTCTATCGCTAAACTGATATTCAACAGTAATACGCATTTCAGAAGTAATAGGATAAGTAGAATTGAAAATGATCTCTCCCGCATTATAATCGATGATATAATCGTTGTTTTCACCTCTTTTTAAAGGAATCCCGTTTACATATACTGTTTCACTTCCGGAGACTACCAAGACAAAAAGCTCACCGTTAGGCCCCACTAATTTATAAGGACCTTGATTTCCTTCTTGCCCTTGAAACCTACTTTGAGCAAACTGACCACGAACCAATGCTCCTGAACCAAAAAAACGGGTGTCTGATTTATCTTTGTCAAGAGTAGCAGCAAGTGAAATCCCCTGTACTTTTTTATTAAAGCGACCAAAATAAGAGCTTTGATCACTCAAATTCACATCTCCAGCTCTGATATTCCAGTTTTTACTGAATATTTCAATGAATATTTGATCGAATTCATCCAGGCGTTGTGAATAACCTGCTTCCTGGATAGGAATATTAGCGTCTTGAATAGAGGCTCTTAGGGAGACTTTGTCGGATAATTTACCAGTTATTTGAAGATCTAATTCAGATTTTAATACCGCATTTTGATTATTTCCGACAGTCACTCCACGAGAAATGCTTCCTGAGGTCTCTAATCCGTCAAACGGAATTACAGACCGTTGTCTGCTCGATTGTTTTAGTTGATAGAGTCTTTCCGAAGCTTTGGATCTGTTTACTATATCATCTTCGTTAAAAAGAAAATATTTACGCGTAACAAAATCAGGATAAGCCAGGTATTCTAAGGTGATTGAATCGAGTTGAGGAGTGTTTTTAAAATATAGTTTACTGGTTTTAAAATCTATCTCATATTGAGAAGTATCGATTTCTTTTTTATTAAGATCGTAAATTTTAAAAAAGGAAGGATTGATACTTACAGAATCTATTTGAATAGAATCGGTTACAGCGATACGTTTGGTTTTATAATTGGAGTTGTCTTCCTGAGCAAAACCTAAAAAACCAAAGAGAATGATTCCGATTGTAATGAAAAACTTCATCAAGTGTAAAACTGAATTATTTCAAATTTATTTTAATTAGTCGTGATACAAAACTTTGTAAGGTTAAACTTGATATTTTAGTTAATAAATTTATGAAGCTTTTAACGGATTCAAGATCTTCAATACGTATTTTAGCGTAACAATAAATTTGATTAAGATGAAAATCATTTCCTATAATGTTAATGGGATCCGAGCGGCAATAAAGAAAGGCTTTTTAGATTGGTTGTCTCAGGCAAATCCAGATGTCATTTGTCTTCAAGAGATCAAGGCATTAAAAGAACAAGTTCCTGTTGAAGAAATAGAAGCTTTGGGATATCACCATCATTATTGGTTTTCAGCAGAAAAAAAAGGCTATTCAGGAGTAGCCGTTTTATCCAAAATCGAACCTAAGCATGTCGAATACGGAACTGGAATCGACTATATGGATTATGAAGGAAGAAATTTGCGATTAGATTTTGAAGATGTCTCTGTGATGAGTTTGTATTTGCCTTCTGGAACTAATGATGCTCGTTTGGAGTTTAAGTTGGGCTATATGGCAGATTTTCAACAATACATAAACGAATTAAAACAAGAAATACCCAATTTGGTTATTTGTGGAGATTATAATATTTGCCATGAAGAGATCGATATTCACAATCCAAAACAAAATAAAAATACCTCCGGATTTCTTCCAGTAGAAAGAGAGTGGATAGGGAAATTTATAGATAACGGTTTTATCGATTCATTCAGGCATTTTAATAAAGATCCACATCACTATAGTTGGTGGAGCTACAGAGCGAATGCAAGAAATAATAATAAAGGCTGGAGAATCGATTATAATATGGTCGCCCAACCCTTAGAGTCAAGATTAACAAGAGCCCTGATTTTACCAGAAGCAAAACATTCAGACCATTGTCCAATATTAGTAGAAATAAATTAACAAGTAAGATGATTAAAAAGTTTGTAGTATTACTAGCCATCGGCACTATATTTAGCTCATGTGTTTCAAAAAAAATATATGAAGACTTAGAAATGCAATATGCCAATCTTAAAAAAGAAATGCGAGCTGTGGAAGACGAAAACGACTCGTTAAAACAGCTTCAAAAAGAATGCGAAGAAGAAGTAGCCAAATTGAAGGACGAGATCGCAACGTTACAATCGCAAAAAACACAATTGCAAGAAGATATTGCTAATTCGAAAGAAGAATACAAAAAGCTTCAGGATTCGTTCAATGCTTTAGAGAAAAACAGTAATTCTGAGATTGCTGCTAATTCTGAAAAGAACAGAGCGTTATTAAAGCAATTACAAGACAAAGAAGCTGAGATCAAAAAGGAGAGTGATCGTTTATTAGCGCTTCAGAAGGAATTAGACTCAAGGTTAAAACGAATCGACGAATTAGAAAATGTTTTGGCGGCTAAAGATGCTAATATGAAGGCTTTGAAAGACGCTATTTCTAAAGCCTTAACTAATTTTGAAGGAAAAGGATTGACATAAGAAGAACGAGACGGAAAAGTCTATGTATCTATGGAAAACAAACTGTTGTTTGACTCAGGAAGCTGGAAAGTTGGAGTACAAGGAAAACAGGCTGTCAAGCAATTAGGAGCTGTTTTAGCTGATAATCCAGATATCAATGTGTTGATTGAAGGACACACTGACGACGATCCTTACACAGGAAAAGGTGATATCTCCGGAAACTGGGATTTGTCTACTAAAAGAGCTACAGAAATCGTAAAGATTTTAGTAGATGTTCCGAATATTAAAGCAGAGAATCTAACTGCTGCGGGTAAGAGTAAGTTTTTACCAATTGCCAGTAATGATTCAGCTGAAGGAAAAGCAAAAAACAGAAGAATTGAAGTCGTGTTAGCACCAAAGCTTGACGCAATTTCTAAACTTTTAAATGACAATTAATTTTAAAAAAGACGTCACGCTGGACTAATTTAAGATTTGATAATCTTTTATTAGATTCTGAAATTAGTTCAGAATAACGGTATAGTATAATATGAAATACACCTATATCCCCCATACAGACATCAAGGTTAGTAAAATATGTCTTGGTACGATGACATTTGGAAATCAAAACTCTGAAGCTGAAGCGCATGAACAAATGGATTATGCTTTAGATCAGGGAGTGAATTTTTTTGATACTGCAGAAATGTATGCTGTCCCACCTAGTGCAGAGAATCAAGGGAGAACAGAACAATATAT